>JAMFRX010000516.1 GCA_026224995.1 Puia dinghuensis | reverse complement strand
CGGGTGATGCCTGTCCCATTTTCGCTAATGGAAGCCAGCTCGTGGATGCGTGAAAAAATATGTTCTACGCGGCTTTTCATCTTCTTATAGGTTTTCCCTGGTTTAAGGTCAGCATAGATGCCTGCTTATCGAATATTTTTTTCCCGCCCAGCCAGGTTTGTTCCACGACGCCATGGAGGTCCTCATCAAGGTAGGGGCTGGATTTATGCCGATGGTAAAGGGCCTGCGGCTCGACCCGGAAGGATTGCCCCGGATCCCAAATGGTGAGATCGGCACGGTATCCCGTAGCGATCTTCCCCCGCCGTTGGGACTCACCGGCAAGCAATGCCGGCGCAGCGCACAGCCATTTAAGCAGATGGTCAGGCGTGAATCCTCTTTGCTCCGCGGCCGTCCAAAGCACGGGAAGCGCCAGCTGTAAGGAGCTGATACCACCCCAGGCCGTGACGAAGTCGCCGCTATCAGCCTTCTTCAGTGCAGGCGGGGCGGGGCTATGGTCCGTAGCCACGAAGTCGATGACGCCCTCGCCCAAAGCTGCCCACAATCGATCGTTATTTTCCTTAGCCCGGATGGGTGGGGCGCATTTGAAGTATGTTTTCCCATCGCCGATGCTTTCCGCAGTGAAGTAAAGATAATGCTGCGCCGTCTCCACGGTCAACGGCAGGCCTTTTTGCTTCGCGCGACGGATGGGCTCTATCGAGGATGCCGAAGATAAATGCACTATATGGGTCCTGCACTGATATTCCTCGCACAGGCGGATCATGAGCGCGATCGCGTCGTCCTCCCATTTGGCCGGACGGGATGCCAGGTAACGCAGGTAAGAACGGCTATCGCCGTCTTTCGGGGCTGCCGTTTCGCTCTCCAGCTCACAATGCACAAGCAGCGGCAATCCATGCCTGGCGATGATTGGCATCACCTTTCGGAGATCGGCTTCGGTTACATTGGGGAAATCATCGATACCGCTATGGGTGAGAAAAGCCTTGAAGCCCAGCACGCCGCGGTCGATCAGGGGTTCGATCTCCTGCTCATTGCCAGGCACTACCCCACCCCAGAATCCGCAGTCGCAATGCAGCTGCCCTGCGGCAGCGGCTAGCTTTTCATCGAATGCCGCCGGCGTTGTCGTGACGGGTGAGGCATTCAAAGGCATGTCCACCAGCATCGTAATGCCGCCTGCTACCGCGGCACGACAGGCCGTATCGAATCCCTCCCACTCGGTTCGCCCCGGTTCGTTGATATGAACGTGCGGGTCGATGATGCCGGGCATGACCACCCTGTCGCCTGCTTCCACGAGATCGACTCCTTCTACCATGGCCAGGCCGTCGATTATACTGGTGATATGACCTTCTTCCATAAAAAGCGTGGCTTCCCTGGTCCCATCGGGAAGAAGGATACGCTTGCTATGTATGGCGATAGTAGATGCAGGCATTCTTTAATGAGAAGGAAGTTAAGAAATTTATTTATATTGAAGTATGGTTATTCGTTTGGACAAGAATGCGTATGGGAAGAATGCGATCAACCTGAGCAAGATCATCCGGCATCCGGATAGGCATGAGATCCGGCAGATCTCCGTCGATGTATCGCTGCAAGGAGATTTCGAGACCGCCCACACGGAAGGCGACAATGCGGCTATTCTCCCCACCGATACGATGAAGAATACCGTATATGCGCTGGCGAAAGACCGGTTCGTTGCTTCGATAGAGGACTTCGGCATCAGCCTGGCCAACCATTTCCTGGACAATAACCCACAAGTTTCGGAAGTGAAGATCGGCCTGACGGAATATTGCTGGCAAAGAATGCAGTTCAACGGGGTCCCGGACCCCCATTCATTTGTCAACGGCGGCTCCGAAAAGCATGAAGCCGGCATCGTGCAAACCAGGCAGGGACTCATCCTTTCAGCCGGTATAAAGGACCTGCTCATCCTGAAAACTACCGATTCCGCCTTCGAAGGATATATCAAAGATCAATATACTACGCTCAAAGAAGCGGCGGACAGGATATTGTCCACGTCCTGCGATATCAGCTGGATATATGAGAGCGTGCCGGGCGACCCGGACCGTCTTTACCAGGAAATACGGGAGAGCTTGCTGCAAACCTTTGCCGCCCATAAAAGTCTTTCCGTACAGCATACGCTCTTCGCCATGGGGGAAAACATACTCAAAGGCTTCTCTCAGGTAAAAGAGATCACCTTCAAGATGCCGAATAAGCACCATATCCTCTTCAATCTTCAGCCCTTCGGCATGGAAAATAACAATGAGGTATTCATCGCTACGGACGAACCGTACGGATATATTACCGGTACTGTCTCCCGTTCATAAATACCGTTTCAAAACCGGACAGTATAGTTATCAATACCGGACACCCGGTCTTCCCACCAAAAACACAACTCGCTGATTACCAACCACGGAAGAAAGTTGGCACTCCGCTGGAAAGTATATTGGCATACCGGGGACGCCCGGAACGAACAAAATCTTAAACACACACCGTTAAAAAATAATTTTATGAAACGCTCATCTTTTTTCTTCGCGCTTTTACTTACTCTTTGCACCAGCTACAGCTTCGCAACGCCCACCGACAATCTCAGCTGGGCCATCAAGACCTCCTTTCAGCATGACTTCCAGAATGCTCAGATCATGAACACCGAGGTGAAGACGAGTTTCACCAAGCTCACGTTCAAGACAAACGGCGTGATCATGACTGCCTTCTATTCTGAAAACGGAGAGCTGATGGCAGTGACCCGCAACATCGTATCTACGCAGCTTCCGCTCGGCCTGCTGATCAATCTGAAAAACCACTACGATGGCTTCTGGATCAGCGATCTGTTCGAATTCAAGGATGACACACAGACCTCTTACTATGTCACGCTGGAGAATTCGGATACGAAAACGACACTGCGCTCCAATGGTGATGGCTGGGAAGTATATAGCAGCACCAAAAAATAATACGATCACGAGGCTTCTCCTTTCGGGGAAGCCTTTATTTGAATGATCTCCGCAGCGATGCTGATAGCGATCTCTTCCGGAGTCTGGCTGCTGATAGCCAAACCTGCCGGAGCGCTTAGTCTCTTCAAACGTTCTTCGCTTATACCTTCCGACCTGTAAGCCGCAAGCATCTTCCCGATCTTCGCCTTGCTCCCCAGCAACCCGAAATACCGAAAGTCCATCGACAATAAGGCCCTCACGGCCAGGTCATCGGTCCGGTAGCCCTGGGTCATCACCGCCACATAATGATTCTGTCCGCCGATAATAAGTCCGTTGAGCCCGGCATAGTCATTCAGGATCGTCCTCTTGTGTACATATTCATTTCGGTTTAGCGAATCCAGCCCATTGCGATCGTCGAACAAGGCAATATAAAAATCCATGGTCCGCATGATCCGCGAAAAAGCCAGCGCGACATGACCGCCGCCGATGATAAAAAGCCGGGCTTTAAAGCCGGTTCTCTCCTCGTAGACCCAGCCTTCAGCAGAAGATCGATGAAAGTAGAAATCCTTTTCGGGCGGCTGTTCGGTAAACCTCAGCCCTTCCGGCGAGAGCCGTAAACAGCCGTTGTTGTATTGTTCCAGCGAGGCAATCAGCTGCTCCACGGTGTTAGCCTCCGCCTGGTGCAGAGAATACAGCACAAGCGTCTGCTCCCCGGAACAGATCATGCCGCTTTGATCCTTTGCCGCTTCTTTGTCGTGTACCTGCCGGCGGATGGCCAATATTGACTCATTGTCCCGAAGCCGGTCCTTTGCCATTCCGACGAACTTATGTTCCATGATACCCCCGCCGATGGAGCCTTCCATCTCGCCGGACGCGTTCACAACCATAAAAAAACCCTGCCGTCCCGGGCTGCTGCCCTTGCTCTCCACCACATACAACAGCAGCACGGGGATATCCCGCCGTAAGCTGGAGAGGGCGAGACGCCATCCTGCCAGTACGTTATCCGGCAACATGCTTCACTTGTTTTTGATACAGGGCCATGAGGGCCTTTTCCGGGGTCATCGGCGCGTCAAAAGGAAGCGCCGCGCCGGCGTTGAAGGCATGGATCGCATTGCGCAGGGCAAAATAAGCGCCGATGCCATACATGAGCGGAGGTTCACCCACCGCCTTGCTACGGAAGATCGCCAGGTTATCCCGGTCCGTATGGAGGAAATCGATGGCGATCTCAGCGGGAACGGAATAGATATCGGGAATTTTGTAAGTAGAGAGGGTATTGGAACGCAGGCGCCCAGATTCATCGTACACCACCTCTTCCATCGTCATCCAGCCGATGCCCTGTACGATGCCGCCTTCTATCTGTCCGCGGTCGATCTGTGGGTTCATGCTGGTGCCGAAGTCATGTACGACTTTCACGGCGTCGATGGTATAGCGGCCACGCAGGCAATCCAGGGTAACGATCACGATAGCGGTGCCATATACGTGATAGGAAAAGGGATGACCTTTCTCCCTGGCGGCATCGAAGTGGATCTCCGGAGTAGCATAGTGGGCATGTTCTGAAAGGCTGACCCGACGTATATAGGCGGCCATTACCAGCTGTTTCCAGGTCATGCCTGTCGGCGAGCCGTCGACATACACCATCCCGTTATGCAGCTCGATGTTGCCGGGTGGGGTATTCAGCTCAGCCGCCGCCACGTCTTTTAGCCGGCCCACTATTTCCGTGCAGGCCATGAGCACCGCCTTGCCGTTGAGGTCGGCCGTCGCGCTGGCCGCGGTAGGGGATGTATTGGCGATCTTCCAGGTGCTGGTAGCCTGGATCTTCACCAGTGCAGGATCGATGGAAAAGGTGGTGGCAGCCACCTGCAGCATCTTGGTGTTGACTCCCTGTCCCATCTCCACCGCGCCCGTGCTCACCGAGACGCTCCCATCGGTATACACATGCACCTGCGCCCGCGCCTGGTTGAGAAGGGTCTTGGTGAAAGAGATACCAAAGCATACGGGCATAAATGCCAGTCCTTTCTTGAAGAGGGCGTTTTTCATATTGAAGCTGTCTACCTGTTTGCGCAAGGCATCGGCATCATACAGGTCCTCGGCCTTCTGCCAGCAGGCGTGCGCCTCGCTGACCGCCCGTTGTCCGTAAGGGAATTCGTCACCCGTTCTTTGCAGGTTCCTCTTTTGGATGAGCGCTGCGGAGATGTTGAGGGTCTCTGCGGCTTTTGCGATCGCCGCTTCGATGACGAACATGCCTTGCGGGCCGCCGAAGCCTCTGAAAGCGGTATTGGGGGGCAGGTGTGTCCGGCAGCTATAAGCCGTAGCCCTCACATTGGGGATAAAATAAGAGTTCGTAGAGTGAAAGAGTGTCCGTTCGAGTACGGCCGGGGACAGATCGGCCGCCGCGCCGGCATTCTGGTAGAAGTCCACTTCATAGGCTACTATCCGGAGATCCTTATCCAGTCCCAGCTTGAAATCCGAGGAATAGGGATGCCGTTTCCCCGTCATCACCATATCATCCACTCGTGGCAGCGCATATTTCACCGGCTTTTTGAGATGAAGGCAGGCCAGCGCCACCAGGGCAGCCCAGACATTGGCCTGATCCTCTTTCCCGCCGAATCCGCCACCCAGGCGGGTGACCTCGATATCCAGGGCGTTCATCGCCAGGCCCGTGATCTTAGAAACGGCCCGTTGTACGGCTGTCGGGGCCTGGGTAGAGGAATAGACACGGATGGTTTGATCCTCAAGCGGCACGGCATAGGCGCCCTGTGTCTCGATATACAGATGTTCCTGCCCATTGGTATCGGTACGACCTTCTACTATGTGCTCACATAACGACCAGGCCTTCTCCGTATCACCCAGGCGGAAAGTACGTGGAGGAACGATGAGCTCCCCATTCGCCTGCGCCACCCGCGGGTCGGTGACCACCGGCCAGGGGTCTATATCTGCTTTTATCTTTCCTACCGCATGACGCGCGGCCGCATCCGACTCGGCCACGACAAGGGCCAGGGGCATCCCAATGAAGTGAACATGGTTTTCGGCAAAAAGAGGTTCGTCCGGGATGATGCCCCCTATTTGATTCTCTCCCCGGACATCTTTGAATGTAAAGATGCGCACGACACCCGGGCATTGTTCAGCATCGCTGAGATCAAGCCGGCGGATCGTTCCATGGGCCAAAGGTGAGCCAAAGGCAGCGGCGAAGAGGGTGCCCTGCAGCAGGGGAATATCGTCCAGATAAATGGACTCGCCCCGGGTATGTTTGGCTGAATCTATGTGTTTCATAGCAGGTCCTCCACCGGCAGATGCGGAAATAAGGTTAGAAAATGAGCTTTGATCAGATTGCTCAGCAGTAGCCGCTTGTAGTCGGCCGTCCCGCGTACGTCACTGATGGGCGAGATCTCTTGTTGGGCGGCCCCGATCACCCGCGCCAACAAATGACTATCCGGCTTTTCCCCTTTCAGCAGGCTGCTTGTTTTTGTAAGGTATGCCGGTACCGGCCCGACACCGCCAGCCGAAAGATGCCCTTCCACTATTGTTCCAGTTCCGGACATCTTTACCTGCATGGCGGTATTCACGCTGGCAATGTCCAGGTGTGTCCGCTTGCTCACCTTCTCGAAATGAAAGCGCTCGTTTTTATCCGGCATGGGGAAGCTGATCTTTTCGATGAACTCTTCGGGAGCTTTATCCAGCAGCTTATATCCTTTATAGAATTTTCTCAGCGGCAGTTCCCGCCGCGAGACCCCATCGCTCAGGGTCAGGGAAGCATCGAGAGCCAGAAAAAATACCGTGAGGTCGCCGATAGGCGAAGCATTCACGAAGTTGCCGGCGACTGTGGCGATATTCCGGATAGGTGTGGAAGAGATCAGCCGGGCATATTGATCGAAATGGGGGAAGGCCTGGCGGATGATGGGAGACTCTTTGAGATCGGAGACCGTAGCTGCGCCGCCGATGGAGCAGCGGCCTTCTTCCAGCACGATACCTTTTAGGCTTTCTTCAGTGGATAGGAATTCCAGGTCGGCCTGGCTCATCCCGGCATGATCCTTCACATAGAGGTCGGTACCCCCGCCGAGGAAGCGGCTGCCTTTTCGTTCGTGCAGCACGCCATTGGGCTGCAGCGACAGTTCAGCCAGACGGCCGGGGATCTCTTTAAAATAAGCGGGTAGGATGCCGTGGTCTACCGCAAAGGTCATGGCATCGCCCTGCCGTTCTCGCAGCAGCGCGGCAACCTTCGACAAGGCCCTTTCTATCGACTTATAGCCAGTACACCTGCAGATATTGCCGTCTACGGCCGCCAGCGCCCGGGCATGAGTAGGAGCATTTTCGCTCAGACAGAATCCTGCCATGGAAACGATGAACCCCGGCGTACAGAAGCCACATTGCGTACCGCTCTCTTCGCAGATCGCCTGCTGCAGGAAGCTGAGCTCCTTCATATTCAAGCCCTCCACGGTGACCACATGCTTTTGATGCACGTTGCCCAGGGCCGTCAGGCAGGACACCACCGGCCGGTAGACGACCTGCCCGCCCTTCCACTCGCCCGTTAATACCGTGCAGGCGCCGCAATCTCCTTCCCGGCAGCCGATCTTGGTACCTGAAAGATGTTCACGGTAACGAATGAGATCCAGCAACAGCATTCCCGGCGGATCATCCGATTGAACAAGCTTGTTATTGAGTATAAAGCGTATCATTGGGGATCAGTACAGTTTCTTGTCACCCTTGTCCTTCCAGAGCCTAAACAAGGCAGCGGCCTCGTTAAGGGCCTGATGGTCGAAGGGGATCTTTCTTTCGTCCACAGGGACATTGATCTCCTGGTAGATCACGGCATCGTCGAACCCTGCAGTAGCCGCCTCATGCCGTGTGCAGGCATAGATCACCCGTCGGGGGCGGGCCCAGTATATCGCCCCCAGGCACATGGGGCAAGGCTCGCAGGAAGTATAAAGATCGCAGTCGGTGAGCTGGTAGCTCCCCAGGTGGCGGCAGGCATCCCGGATGGCGACAACCTCTGCGTGCGCCGTGGGATCGTTGGTGGACGTTACCTGGTTATAACCCCTGCCGATAACCAGGCTATCCTTCACGACGATGCAGCCAAAAGGTCCGCCAGCGCCCTGCTCCACACCATTTTTTGCCAGTTCTATTGCTTGTCTTAAGAATACTCTATCGTTTTCGACCTGCATACTTACAATTTACAAAAAAAAGAGGAGAAAACGAGCATCAGGGCAGCTTGTCTGAGGATATAATCAGCTTTGCGGAGAGGTCAGGCGCCTGCATTTTCTTGTCGAATGGGAACATGGGTCGTTGGATCCTTTTATACGGAAGATGCTCGATGTCCTGATCGACGCCACCAGGTGTCAGTGCCATCAGCCAGTCCGCCCGCATAGCATACAGTTCGGGCTCCAGGTACCCGATCTTCACCACGACGATATCCGTTTTCCGGGGGGCAAGTCCAAGCCGGGTGAAGTCGATCTCTTTATGATAGGGCTTTCTTTTTTGCGTAACGATCACATGGATGCTTCCAATCCGGATGACGGTCTCGACCTCGGCATCCTGATCGCCGGATACAATGGATTCGACCGTACCGACGAGGTGAACGGGTGGAGCAAAGCGGCTGTCGACTTTTGCGCCGGCATAGCCGTCAACGTGTCCGCCCACGCCGGCCGTAACCGCGGCTTTTGTAAGCTCAGGTCCCGGAATTGAAGCATAGATCAGGGATGGGCCATCGGCGGATTTGAATTCGGGCCGGGAAAGCAGCTGCGTCAACGTCCAGGTGACGTCACCGGCGCCGCCGGCAGTCGGGTTATCACCCATATCGCTGATAAAAAAAGGATGTTTGGAACTGGCCAGCGCCGCCTTCAGGCATTCGTCCCAGGTCCTGGTCGGCGCTACGAAAGCATAGCCGAACCGGGCATCCCAAAAACTACGCGCCAGCTGTTCCGCCGTATGGGTTACCCTATCCTTGTCATCTCCGGTGACCATGACTACCGCATGATTGCGGGGTTCATCGGCCCAGGGATATCCTACCCAAATGCCGCCATCGACAATGCCTTGCCGGGCAACAGCAGGTGCAATGGCCTTGAAGACGCTTTTGGCCGGCTCTATCCGCGTGCTTGTCTTTTCACCAGGCAGCAGGATGGGTATCGAGATCCAGGCTTTGTAAGCCGGCTTGCCCTTGCCGCTCTCTATGCGGTCCAGCAGGTTCCTTACCGCCCGTTCTTTTGTTTCCATGGCATCTTCATGTGGCGCCAGCCTGTAATCAGTGATCAGGTCGGTATTCTCTGCCAGCTTTAGCGAGACGTTCCCATGCAGATCCATGGAGGTAGAGATGATGGTAGCCTTGCCTACCACTGCCCGAATCTTTACAATGAAGTCCCCTTCCGGGTCGTCGAGGCCCACTACGCTCATCGCACCATGGATGTCGAAATAAAGGCCATCGTATGGGCCGTGCGCTTTCAGTGAGTCAAGGGTCTTATTTACCAACGACTGATAGGCAGCCTGCGTCACCGCGCCTCCCGGCAAGGCATGACCGACGATCGTCGGAACCCAGACGGCCCTTTTCCGAAGCGGCGAATCGGCAGCCAGGAACGGATAGGTAGAAAAAACGACGGTATCATATTTCGCATGGAAGGCTAGCTCGTCGGTGAGCGCAGGCGAGAAGGTGCTGGATTCGATGCCGAGACCTGCTATGGCGATGCGGGGCAGCGGTTTTCTCTCCTGCGTAGTCAGCGCATAGACGGCAAAAGAGGCCAGCCAATGTTCGCCCATATAATCGCCGCTGGCGACATTGGGGAGCGCTTCCAGCAGGTGTCTGTTGGCAATCGCGTACAGCTGCGCTCTGTTGCCCGGAAAATGTTTGGCGATACCGTAGAGGTCCCATGCCCTGCTTAAATTAAGGCCATCCAAATGAACCAGCTTCCCGTCCGTCCTGTCTTTTACCTGGCCCGGATCCATGTTGAAGGTTTTGACCGCGATGGCTGGAAGGAACTTTCTCAGCCAATGGTGATAGGCGGTATCCGGCAGGATCCGCCACATGAGATCCGCTTCTTCAAGCGCCGGGCTCAGGAAATCGTTGCCGCCTGGCTCCCAGGTGATGGGGTAATTAACATCCTTCTTGTAAAATCGCAGCGCGGTCTGTTCGATGCATTGCCTGAGCGGCTCGTCTTTTGCCTGCACGGCGTAATCCCAGGCCAGTCGCAACGAAAATGCCAGATTGGTATGCTCCCCTACCCTTACGGGATAATTCATTTTAGGCAGGTAGGCGATGAACAGACCCGAGAGCTGCCGCGCAAGCGGCGCCACGTTGCTGCTTAATTTTTCCCCTAGCGGATCGTTCCAGGTAGATAGCTCATTCTCCAGCTGGAGCAGCCAGGCCCAGCCATATGTGCGTTCAAAGCTTTCGTTCTCTTTGGAGGAGAAAATCGCCATTTCTCCCTTAATATGCTCTGCTGACAGGCTCTCTTCCAGCCTACTGCGGATCTCCTGAGCCCGGTCCAGGGAAGGGAACAGTTTCAGCAGCCTTACCAGCATCCAGTGGCCATGTACGCTCGAATGCCAGTCGAAACAGCCGTAAAAGGCCGGATGATACAGCTTTGGCTTCACAGCCAGGGTACTATCAGCATAAGCGACCCCTGTTTTGTAAGGAAACTCCTTTCCCATGCATCGGAGCGGAAGCTCGGCGAAATGTGCGGCGCCCTCGGCGGTCAAGGCATATCTGCCGTTTACCAGTTCAAATTGAGGCTTGGACTGGGCGGTTCCGCGCACGGTGAAGAGCACAAAAACTAGCGCAATTACAAAAGATTTGCAGTCAGGTAGGTTCATTTTCGATTTCTTACTCAAGTTTAGCGATTAAATTGCTTACTTTTACACCTAAAATGGGCCATTTCAATCGAATATGGCGTACCATTGCATAAACACACGATTAATTTTATGACTGAAGGAAAGTTTTTGGCGCTGTGGACGAAGTATTTACCCGCAATAAGGATCTTGCTGAAGAAGGCCGTGACCGAGCAGCAGACGATCACCCTGAGCAAAATGGAGCTGCAATCCATTGATAACAGAAAGAATGTCAACTTCTCTTTTGATCTGGAAATCTCGAATGGGAAAATTGAAAACAGCATGCTCATTCCACAAATGGGCAAAGACCTCTACGCCGTACTGAACGGCGATATGCTAGCCAGAAAATTCATGGGGGACAAAAAGATCAATATCCAGATGACAAGGGCGTCGGTAATTACATTCAAGTGCGAATCCACTATCGGATCGTTGCCTGCCTGATTGGCAATCCGGTGCTTGCCGGAGTCAGGTATCGACTATAGCAACGACAACAGCTCAAGCCTCACCTTCTCATAATCATCGCCGTTTTCAGACCAGGATACCCGTTCGTTCATCGGAACCTCGCTTAATGCCCTGGGAACACATTTGTTGATAATTGCCTTAACCTTTTCACGGCCCAGCTTTTGCTCCACCAGCCACATGAGAGCAGCATCCTGCTGCCCCCGCCGGATATTCTTCAAACGGATAGAAGCGAAAAGCGCATTCAGGCCCCGATCTTCCTCCGGATAGAAAGGCATATGCCCCGGGTAAAAGAGTACGCCATCACCATTGCCGGACTGTTTTTCGTCATTTATAAATGTCAGAGGATTGGCAAAGACATTCTGATGCAGCCTGCGCTTTGGCCCCTGCTTATTATGTTGCCAGTGCGTACTTTGCCAGATAAACCAGGTGTTGATGCCATATTTATACAAGATCCAGCTATTCACGCGAAAGTCGACGGCCGCCCCCTCCAAAATGGTAGAGCCATAGCGTGGGCGATTACCATTGTAGAACCAATGATCGACCCCTTTCTTTTTTAGCTCCGGCAGAACGGCAAGGTCGACTCCATCATATCCTGCAAAAATGTCGATGGCGCCTGTCAATTCCGGTTCATACGCCTTGGTTACAAAGACCGGAAGCGACTTTCCCGCCCCGGTATCCGTTTTTATCCAGGCTGCTCTTTCCTTTATCCAGGGATATAAATTTGCAGCCGGCTCATCCACCAGATACCAGAAAAAACGCGTCTTCGGAGCATTCGCTTTGAACCAGCTGACCCAAAGATCCGCCTGTCGCTGCACCTCCTTTTGGGTATCACCCATAACCGCCGACCCATACACCCCTATGGGAAACAGCTTCTCCCCTACCCCTTCTCCGCTTCCATGATAGCCGAATTCCGGCGTATACGCTGTCCCATCGAGATAAGGTTTATAAGCAGCCATCTTTGCAGGATAGAAGGCCGTGCTATTGACCTCGAAACCGCCTACCATCTCCAGCCGATGCCGATGGCCCTCGAATTTCACCATATCGTCTACCTCCTTTGCCGTCAATTCCGGAAAATAGGCATACATATCCGCGGAAAAGACCCAGATTGCTGACCGGTTCTCCTCTGGCAAATAATGCGGCAACAATGTGACCACTAAAGGAATTTCTCTGACGATCTTCCCTTTCATCAAAACCTGGACATTTCCCGTATACACCCCTGCCGGATATGATCTCATATCCCGCGGCAAGGAAACATCGACCCAAAAGCCCTGGTTTTGTCCCTTTCTTTCCGGTCCGGCTTTGGAAGAAGGACGGATCGGCGGGATATCAAAGGGAAAGCCGCCCCGGCCCGCCAGCGCATTCACCGGGATCAACGCATCGGGGATCGAGCCGGTCATCTTCTTCGGCTGGGCTGCCGTCGACCCATAATACCAATTGGGAGCGGTGGAATCGGTAACGGTAAGATAGTGTTCGCTAAATATCTCTAGAGTCCCTTCGGGCCCATACTTCAGGGTTGTTCCGCCAATGGCCTTTCCCGAGCCCATTTCAACCGGCGCATGTACGGCTATTTCGATCCCGCGGGCTCCTTCCATCCCGGTTTGCACAATGACCTGAAAGGCTAAAACCTCATTGTATATCCCTTTTAAATGGATCGTCTTGCCGTCCCAAATCAAATTGCCGTTCTTATACGGGTGATCGATATCGTATTGAAAGACTTTCTCCCCATCGCCCAGTGCCCACACTTCATTGATCTGGGCTTTGGAAAGAACAGGCGGCAGGAGCAGGGCCAATAGCATTAGCGGAACTTTGAGCATAATGAAGATTTTAAATCATTATTTGTGGATAGTAGCTGGCTATCAGATCCTGGTCATTTTTATCAAGGTCTTTAATAGGTCTTGGTCTGTCCTGGGGCCTTAGAGCCTTTTGATTGATCACATTTACGAGGCTCCAGTTCTTATCAGGATGTTCCGGGCTGGGGTCCAGGGGTTCTTTGGCCGGCAGATCGTAACGGGTGAGATCGATGACCAGCTCCGGTGAATTCTCGTGCCAATCCCGTAGCAGCGCCAGGCGGAATTCCTTGTTCATATACCATTTGATCTCAAGGTTATTGTAGGAATCGCCCAATCCCGACCCCCGTTCTTCGAAGCGGTAGTTCCAATTTTCGTTGTTCTTGTATTGCTTTCGCCAGATCTCGCCATATTCCCCAAAGGTCACGAACTGCGTATCTGGCCACCGCTTTTTAGTATCGGTCACCCAGAGTTCCAGGGCCCCACAAATAAGCTCTTTCCCTTTTTCATAGACCAGCTGCGCCTCCCAGATATTGGTCACCCAGCCAAACCCATTCAGCTCAAAGCCCCTGTCAAAATGGATGGACTGCGTATGCATCACCTCCCTGTGACCCAGGTCTATTCCCCAGCCTGCGTATGTCTCGAGCGGCCCCACGCCCCGGCGGCTATTATATCCCGTGAGCTTCTGATCCAGCGACCCGCTCTTCCGGGCACAGATAAAATCCATCGTCCAGCCGTCGAGATTCACGCAGTCGATAAAGTCTTTGCCGGTTTGCGCCGGCTTGCAAAAATGTTCCGTCGAGGGATAAAAAGGATAAGAAGGCGAGCCATCCGCCCCTCCGCCATCTACATTGGACTGGCTCCAGATCACAGCATGTGCGGTGTGGATATGTTCTTTTTCGGCCAGTTACTGCAGGTTATTCGCCGACAAAAATCCGCCCATGATCGCCTGCGGCCGGTAACCATTGCCAACGAAGTCCGTGATGATCTGGATAGCTTCCGTCATCTCCTTGTTTATTCTTTCGCGCGGGAGGTACATCGCTGGGAAATAACCAGGGAAATAGGAGACCTCGTCTTTGTATTTGTGCTGGCACTCCACCACATAGTCACGGATCTCGCGATAGTTCTTTCGCTTATCCTCCAGCGCGTTCAGCGTAAAGCCCCAGGTCAGTCTTCCGCCGGGATTGTTTTTGGCAAATGCCTCCCGCATGGCCCGCACGCCCTCCAGGGTATGCCACTCATACTCGTCCCGTGCCAGCAGCTTCACATCTCTCGACACCTCCCAAGGAGTGGTACGGATCATGATGCAGAAGGTGACAAACCTGTTTCCCTGAAGTGACAGCGGGCTGTTGCCGAAGCCTGCGCCTCTTAATAAGCCGGGGGCCGCGATCAAGCCTGCAGCGGAAACTGCCGAAGACTTCAAGAAGGAGCGTCGCTTCATTTTTTTACGATTGAAATGCGTGATTGTAAATTGGTCGCAATATCGGAAGAATAGCAATAAATTCGAGCTTCAATTATGACAATCCGCTTTCTATCCACGCTTGTCCTGGCCGTATGCTGCGTGACCGCCTATCCGGCACCCGTCGCCCGCATACGTTTTAGCATCCCCCAGGCGGATACCATCCCTGCCACAATCTGGCTATCGCCATCGCCCACGGGTGATGACTACGCACAGCTGCAGGCCGCTATCGACTATCAGGCCGCGCATGCTGGTGTCAGGATCATGCTGGATCCACTAGCCGGAGCCTTTTCGATCAGCCGTCCCCTGATAGCCGTCAATATCGTCGGCGCCAGGTACGGCCAGGTAAAGCTCGACATAGAGGGCCCCGTAAGCGCCCGTAACACGCCAAACAGCGCGACGATCCGGTGCTTGTTCAACCATGGTTTTGCCTTGGGCATGCAGAATTGCAAGGGCTGTACGATCACAAACATCAATTTTATCGGACAATATGACTTTCCAGGCACCCTAAACGTGATCCAGCTCGATACCCTGGCATTCAGCGCCTGGCCGGACACTGCCGGCGGAGGTTCCAGGACCAGTCCTTATGCCGGCATCTGTATCGATCCCTTTAGCGATCCCCGGGCTTACGATGGCGTGCGGTATAAAAAATACAAAGGCATGGAGCGCTACTATCTGCCGGGCATGGATGAGGGCGGATCAACCGTGGTCGATATCGTCGGCTGCCAGATCACAGCCTTTGTGACAGGGATCATGGTCACGCCGTCTATGCAAGCGAATGGAGAGCTCGTCAACGTCGAAAAATGCCGGATAGATGGCTGCAAGGTCGCCTACGCCTGGAGCCAGGCGCAGTCTAAGGCCAATACAATTACCAACCTCATGGTCTGGGGCGGTGTCCATACTATCCTGGACGGCGTGGACTACGGCTTTCCCCGGGGCGATGGCTCGACAGCACCGATGGTCGACGTCATGAATATCGCAGGGTTTGTCCACCAGCTGATCCATGCCACGGCCGCCAGCTTTCCCATCACCATAAAACGTGTCTATGGAGAGGGCTTGTACAAGATCGGCTACAATGATATCGGGGTCGCCGGCATCCACTTCGATGACTTCCAGATCGACTTTCAGAATGGCTATCCGGGCGTTCCGTCCCCGGACTTCTACTACTTCGGTCAGAATACGACATGGTCCTCCTGCATGCTCAGACTCTATAACGGCGTTGCCAGCCAGCGGATCGTTTTCAATTGCCTTAATAACCTGTTCCGTGACGGTGCCATGGGCTCGCTGCCTGTATGCGCCACGCTCAACCCCACCCAGCCGCCGCCGGTCTTTGAGCATACCACCCTGTATTACAATAACCAGCTGCTGAACTCCAACGGGTATGATTCCCTGGTCTATGTCGGCACCTTGCCCATTAACGTGGACCGCAGTAGCTTCACCGGGTATCTGCTGGCGAAAAATTCTGGCATTTCCCCAGGCGATCTGCTGACCACCCCAACCAGTTTCTCCGATTATCCCTGGCAGGGTTCGCAGGTCGGGCCGGCCGGCTTCGTTACCCGCATTAGCGGGGATACCGTCTTCCTCGGGAATATTGGCCAGAATATACATTCAGGGAAAGCCATTGACATCTATGACGCAAAGGTCAAGTCAAGATCGTTTTGATATCTCACTGCACTTCAATAGGCGCGATCCACCGGAATGAACCCCATTCGAGTACGAGTTTACCGTGCCGGGGATCGCCGGGAACGACAGATATCCTGAACGCTTCCACAGGGGTAGTGGCCACCTCACTGGTGATCCTTACTGTACCCAGGTCAAGCGAGCCATTGTACTCTGTACCCCACTCTCCGCTTTGCTTGTTCACGATCAGATCAATTCCACTCGTATGTGGTGCGGTAAACAGTGTGTATGTGCCCGCAGGAACCTGCATGCCCGCCAGTTTAATTGAGGTTGTCGTAGTAAACTGCGTGGCCGCGTTAGCTCCTGTTCTCCATACCCGGTCGTAAGGTATTACCTCCCCTACCAGGATTCGACCCCGAGCGAGTGGCCTGCCATAATCAATGGTCAACATGGCATTACCTATTTGCGTCCGGACGGTATCCCGGACGCTTAACGACCTCACGCTGCCAGTTGCTGTCTCCCTTGCCTCAAAACCAGCAGCTATAGCTTTTATGTCGGGTGCTGTGGTCAGTCGCTTTACCTCCACTTTGT
>JAMFRX010000515.1 GCA_026224995.1 Puia dinghuensis | reverse complement strand
GCCGAATAATCATCGAATATGCAACATCCGGAGATCCTCTTCGAAAACGATGCCTTCATCGCTCTCAACAAACCCGCCGGCACCCTCAGCATCCCCGACCGCGAAGGCAAAGACCCCTCGTTGAAATCCTGGCTCCGCGAACGCTACGGCAATATCTGGACCGTCCACCGCCTCGACCGTGACACCAGCGGCGTCATCGTCTTCGCCAAAGACGAAACCACCCACAAATACCTCTCCGGCATCTTCGAAGACCGCGAAGTAGAAAAACTCTACCAGGGCATCACCCAGGGCACCCTCCCCCAACCGGAAGGCAGCATCGACCTGCCCATCATCGAACACCCCGCCAAACCCGGCGTCATGATCACAGCCAAAAAAGGCAAGGCCTCCCTCACCGATTACAAAGTCATCGAAGCACTGGACCTCTACTCCCTCGTGGAGTTCCGCATCCATACCGGCCGCACCCACCAGATCCGCGTCCACATGCAGGCCCTCGGCCACCCCATCGCCTGCGACATCCTCTACGGCGACGGCAAACCCGTCTTCCTCTCGTCCTTCAAACGGAATTTCAAGCTCTCCCGCGACGCAGAGCACGAACGCCCCATCCTCGCCCGCATGGCCCTCCACTCCCACCTCCTGCATTTCAAAGATGCCGCAGGGGACTTCCATACCTTCGAAGCACCCATGCCCAAAGACATGAAAGCCCTCCTGCAGCAGCTCAAAAAATGGAAGACCTAAACGCTGGCTATAAACGGCGACCGTCGACTATACGCATCCGTTGATAATTGCGCGATCAGAAAATCCGCAAGGTCCACAGCGCCGATCCTGTCACCAGGACAGTCATACAAACAAACGTCAACACGACCCCGCTCATCCGTAAGATTGATCAAAGGCAACCGAACCAAAGTCCAGTCAACATCGCTCGATAGCAAAATTTCCAGCTCCCTTTGCTTGTCGGCCGTCGTCTGAGGATAGTTGGTTTTCATCCACTCCGTAGCAAAAGCCGCTTTGGGGCCCTTGCTGTCGAGAACACTATCGACATTCAATCCTGTAGTCACGATATAGCGTTTAAGGCCACATTCTTCCATGGCCCTGATAACATTCGTCGTCGCCACACTAAAAATAGGCGGCTCGCCTTTCCGCTGACCTAGCGTGCTGATAACAGCCTGACAACCCTGGACCAGTGCACGAACATCGGCATAATGACGGGCATCCCCGGCAATGGCCTCCACGTGTGGAACCATCGCAGCATCCTTAACAAGCATTCTTAATGGAAAATCTTGATCCAATAATCCTTTAACCAGATAGCTTCCTGATTTACCAGTTCCGCCAATAACGGCGACTTTTATTCGATGGGACATAAGACTCTTTATAAATTTGAAAATAGAATTCCTACTGTCTATCGGGCGATAGACACAACGACCAGTTCTATTTTATAAAGAGAGTAGAATGCCTTAAAGGTAATAAAATATCTGATTATTCCGCCCTCAAACTCTCCACCGGGTTCGCCAAAGCCGTCCTTACGGCATGATAGCTCACCGTCAGGAGCGCGATCACAAGAGCCAGCCCACCGGCGATGGCAAATATAGCGCCCGATAACGGCGTGTGATAGGCGTAGCCCTCCAGCCATCGCTGCATCGCCAAGGCGGCAATCGGCGCCGCAATCACGAACGCAAGCAATACCAGCAGCAGGAAATTCCGGGCCAGAAGGATAAAGAGCTGCCCCGTACCAGCACCAAGGACCTTTCGGATGCCGATCTCCTTAGTCCGCTGTTCAGCCGTGAAGATGGCAAGGCCAAGGAGGCCCAGGCAAGAGATCAGGATCGCCAAAAAAGCAAAATAGTTGCTGAGTGTACCGATAACCGATTCGCTTTTATACAGCTGACGGTAGGCGTCGTCGGAAAACTGGTACGTAAAAGGAAAGGCAGGATTCAGTGTCTTGCAAAGCTGTTGTAACCCGCTTAGCGCTTTCGGTACCTCACCCGTATTGATCCGCACGAAGATTTGACCGTCCCGGATCTTTGGCACACAAGCCAGGATCAGCGGCTTGATGGCGTCCTGTATACCCCCGAAATGGAAATCCTTGATGACGCCGATGATCTTTCCCTTCCTGTCCCACATCTGGATGTCCCTGCCGACGGGGTCTTTCATCCCCATGCTGCTCGCCGCCTCCCGGTTCACGATAAACGCCGTGGTATCCGTGGGAAAAGAAGGCGAGAAATCCCGGCCCGCCAGCAGCTGCGCCTTCATCGTCTGCGTGAACCCAAATCCCACCGCGGCATAGGAGAACAAAGGTTTATAGCCCGCCGGCTTACCCGGCCACTGCACACCGCCAGTTCCATTTTCGATACCGGTAGGCGGATTCGACATGAAGGTAACCTGCTGCACTCCCGGGAGATCCAGGGCCTGCTGCTTGAACAAGTCGTATTGCTGGGTCAGCTCGCCCTCTATCGGAATGGCAAGCAGCGCCTCCCGGTCATAGCCCAGGTTCATAGTCTGGATATACCTGACCTGCCGGGTAACTACGATGGTCCCTATGATCAGCAGGATCGATATCGTGAACTGAAAGACCACCAGCCCCTTTCTAAACAGCACGGCGCCAACGCCGGTCCGGACCGCTGCTTTCAGCACGGCCACCGGGCGGAAGGAAGAAAGATAAAGCGCGGGGTAGCTGCCGGCCAGGCAGCCGATGAGCAAGTCCAGCCCAGCTAGTTCCAGCCAGAACCTGTAGCGGACTATCGGCAGAACGATATGTTTATCCGTAATCGAATTGAACGCCGGTAGCAACGACCACATGGCAACCAGCGCAACTCCCATCGCCAGCGTCGCCAACAAGATCGCTTCACCCAGGAACTGACCGATCAATGACCCCTTGCTGGCCCCGATCACCTTGCGTACCCCTATCTCTTTGGCCCGCTTCACCGACCGCGCCGTCGTAAGGTTCATATAATTGATGCACGCGATCAGCAGGATGAAAACCGCCACCAGGTTAAACAGCCGCACATACTCGATCCGGCCGCCGCTGAGGTAACCATCTTTAAAGCTGCCGCGCAAATAC
This sequence comes from Puia dinghuensis, assembly GCA_026224995.1. Taxonomy (GTDB): domain Bacteria; phylum Bacteroidota; class Bacteroidia; order Chitinophagales; family Chitinophagaceae; genus Puia; species Puia dinghuensis_A. The sequence goes on along the minus strand of JAMFRX010000515.1, from coordinate 3,304 downwards.
ATCTCGTCAAACCGCTGCATCAGCAATTCCCCACGATAGCCCGGCGTAGGATCGGTATTGTGTTTATCCGGGAAGCCCTTGAGCTTCGCAGCCACCCTGCCCGGATCGGACCCGGCCTTCAGCAGGACCACCGTTATCGGGCCGGAGTTATCCCATCTTTGCATCCAGGGATTTTCTTCATACATGGCCTTCCAGCTGACCACGAACTCCATTTGCAGCGAGCTATTCTGCGGCATATCCTCGAACACGGCCTTGACTACAAAATCCTTCCACGTATTCAGCTGGTCCCGGCGCACCGTCTTGCCCATCGCTCCATTCACCGTTCCGAACAAGCTGCATGCTAACTTTCTGGAAAGCGCAAGATCCGAAGGACCGCTCAAGGCCGTGGCCGCATTTCCACCGAGTAGCGGAAAGCTAAACATCCTAAAAAAATCCTCCCCGGCATACCCGCCTTTCGCCTTGAGCGTTTTGTCACCGCCCCGGAAAGTAAACTCATCTTCCATATCGAGACCCGTGGCCATCTCTACCTCGGGGATCGTCTTCTTCAGCTCCTCGCCCAGCGGCGCCGGGTTATCATAACCCGCCCTGACCTTATCCGGCGAGAACCCCCGTCCATACATAACATATAACCGGCTCTTATTGGCATGAAAGCCATCCACGCTCCGTTCGTCCCGGACCCATAGCAGGATCAGCAGGCTGCAGGCGATTCCTAACGATAAACCAAGAATGTTCAGGCCAGAGAAGGACTTGCTTTTCCAAAGCGCCCTGAAAGCGACGGTGAAGTAATTTTTAAGCATAGAAAGCTTTTATGTTAATCTCGAATTACACCTACCCTCTCCCTCAACCATTCCGCCATCTGCGTTTGCCCATGCCTGACTGCCCAGCCCAAAGGCGTTTCGACCCACTCCGTCTCCACCGCATGAATATCCGCCCCAAATTCAAGCAACACTTCCGCTACCTCGATCAATCCCTTTGCAGCACACCGATGCAGCATCGTTATCCCCAGCCAGTTCCGCAGCCGCGCATCCAATCCCCGCTCCATAACCCAGCGAGCCTGTTCCGCCGTCTTAAACCCAGACCCATCCCACCATGCCGATGACAACATCGTCTGTCGCCGGAAGACATCCGGCTGATGCGCCAAAATAACCTCCAGCTGCGGCCGCAAGTCCTCACCGATCAACCGCCCGAGGTAATGCTCCACCGGCGCAGAAGAGTCCCGCGCCAGCACAGAAGACAACACATCCAGATCCGCCTCATATGAAACAATATCCACACTTCGCTCCTTGCCCGACGAAACAATAGCCGCCTCTATCATGCCTATCACCTCCGGAAGCGCGCCAACATGACGAGCCATAGATAAAATATCACCCGACGACTCCACCATCGCCGTCGGATCAGCCCCATGTTCCAGCAACAGCTTGGCGATCGCCCAGTGTCCACCGCCAATAGCCGAATGCAACGCCCCGCCATAAGGTGCGATCCCGGGCTCGGCTTCATTCACATTCGCCCCCCGCTCCAACAGCAGCTTCACGATCTCCATATGCCCCGCGGAAGCCGCATTCCGCAGCGCCAGCCCATTGTAATACGTCACATAGTCCGGAAGCATATTGACAAGCTCCCCATATTGATCCACCAGCTCTTTCACGCGCTGATAATAACCGATCTTCGCCGCCACGCTAATGTCGCAGTACGCACCCTTCGCCATCAGATAACCCGCCACCACCTCATGTTTCCGCAACGCCGTCAGCGGCAGGTCCCGGTACCAGTTCCGATAGTGATAATCTCCATTTGTGAGGTCCAGCGGCTTCGCCCCATCCGGCCGCATCGCCCCAATATGCGCTCCATGCGCCAGCAGAAGATCGATCAGCTCTATCTGCCGCGTCAGCGCCGCCCAATGCAACGGCCGGTTCCCCCTCTTGTCGGCGGCATGCACCAGCTCCGGCCGTTCAACGATCAAGCTCCTAACTAAGATAACATCAAACCCCCGGATCGCCGCGGCAATATCCTCCCCCTCCGGCACGATCCCATACCGTGCCGCCAGCCACTCTTCCAGAAAATCACCTAAAAGAGAATATCCCCGATCCCTAACCAGCTTCACCGGCAGATCCCCAAACCCATACAAAGGGTTTACACCTTTATCCAAAAGATACTTCACCACCGAAAGCTGGTTCTCCCGCAACGCAAAATGCAACGGCGTCAGATATTCATATTCACAGGACACCAGCCCAGGATCACGGGCCACCAGCCGCTCGATAGCCGGCAGATCACCATTCATCGCCGCGACAAACATCTCCCATACATCTACCCCACGCCCCCTGCTCCACGGCAGATAGTCCGTTGTCTGCAAGGCCGGCGGAATGCTCATCCCGGCAGGTATGCTGTCGTTGCTCATCCTATAAAACTAGTTAATATTCGCACAGCTTGCGCCAAAAACAAGCAAGCCGGCTACCCCAATCGGCGATACTTTTAGTCAAACAACTGCACATGTCTATTACGTCCCGCATTCTCCTCTTCTTCATCATTGCCCTCCCCCTGGCCTCAAAGGCCCAGATCGCCTGGAACAAGGACGGCAACAGCTACACCACCGTCGAAGAGAACAATATAGTAGAGGTCACCCTGCCCGCCATGACCAAGACAACCCTGGTCACCGCCGATCAGCTAAAAGACCTCGGCCTTAAAAGCAACACAGCCGACCGCGGTAGAGGCCGTGGCCCAAGAGGTGGCGGCGAAGGGCTGCATTACCAATTCTCCGACGACCACCAGAAGATCCTGGTCTTCATCAAGCCCGTTCGCCTCTACCACGATAGCTTCTTCGAATGCTGGGTCTACGACCGGACTACCAGCCAGCTCACCCGCGTCGGCGCCCAGCAGCCCGCGATCCACACCCTTGATTACGCCTTGCCCGCGGGCTCTCTCCTCAACGCCAAGATCTCCCCCGACGGCAGCAAGGTCGCCTATGTCTACGATAACAATATCTACAGCGAAGATGTAAGCACCCACGCCACTACCGAACTCACCACCGACGGCAACGCCAAGCTCCTCAACGGCTGGTTCGATTACGCCTACAGCGAAGAGCTCTATACCATCGACGGCTTCCGTTGGAGCCCCGATAGCAAGTCGATCGCCTACTGGCAGCTCGACCTCGCACACGTGGGCATCTTTTACATGATCAACAACACGGACAGCCTCTATCCCAGGATCATCCCCCTTCCCTTCTCCAAGGTCGGCGAACCGATCGCCCAGGCGCGCATCGGCGTAGTCACCCTCGCTACGAAGACCACTAAATGGATGACCATCGCCGGTG
>JAMFRX010000514.1 GCA_026224995.1 Puia dinghuensis | reverse complement strand
TCGGAATTGAAGGTGGAAAAGAAGCCGAGCAGGTGCGATGGGTTGTAAACGGTAGCTTCATCGAGCAGGATGAGGTTTTGGTCGGCCCCGCCGCCGCGGACATAAAAGCCGCTATTACCGTCCGCGGCGGACTGGATGCCGGGCAGCAGTTGAATGGTCTTGAGGACATCCTTTTCGCCGAACAGCACCGGGATATTCTTGATCTCGTTGGTAGAGAGCTTCTGTACGCCCATAAGGGGCCGGGTCACGTTGTCGTTCTTTTTTTGCGCATTCACCACCACTTCCGCAAGCTGTCCCGAAGAAGCTGTTAGCTCCACCGGCAATCGCTGATCGTGCGTTAAGTCCAGCGGCAGACTGTCCTGCTGATACCCCGCAAAGCTGATGAGTAGGATATAATGGCCCGGAGCCGCGCTGAGGGAATAAAAGCCGTAGGCATTGCTGAGAATGCCGGATCGTGGTATTTCCTGCAGGCTGACCGTGGCGCCGATGAGCGCTTCGCCCGTTGCCTTATCCCGGACGGTGCCGCTGATGGTATAGCGGTTTTGAGCCCGGGCGGCGCACCCTATACAAAGGAGAGTGAGCAGGAGGGTGACTCTTAGCAGCGGGTTATGTATATAATTCGTCAAGCGACGGATCGGTATAGTCTGCAATATAGCGCAGGACGTTGGGATATTGGCTGAATTCTTCCTTTTCGTGCATCGTGGTCAGGACGACGCAGGACATGCCGGCATTGAGTGCTGCTTCCACTCCTTTTGGGGCGTCTTCGAAGACGAAGCAGGCATCCGGCGCCACACCAAGGATCTCGGCTGCCTTGAGGAAGGTCTCCGGATGCGGCTTGCTGATCGTCACATCGTCGGCGCTGACGATGGCCCCGAAATAGTGGCGGATGTTCAGGTTATCCAGCACGAAGTCGATATTGAAGGTGATGGCGGCGGAGCCGATAGCCATTCGGATATGATGTTGATCGGCTTTTTCCAGGAAACTGGGGAGGCCGGCTATCAGCTGCAGGTAGGGGCGGAAGGCAGCCTGGTAGCTCAGCTCTTTCTTGCGGGTGATGCCGTCCCTCTCCTGTTGGCTGAAACGGCCCTTGCCGAAGACCCTGTCCAGCAGCTCCTCGTTCTTGCCGTACATCTGCCGCTTTACTTCTTCTTTCGTGAGGCCGGCTTTCAGGTCGTCGTTGAGGATAGCGTACCAGGCGGCATTATGGTATTCCATGTCATTGATCATCGTTCCATTCAGGTCGAAAATAAAAGCTTTTGGTCTGAGCATGCCCTTTTTTTGTGCGAAGATAGCAGTACTTTGCATTTATGAAGGAAACTGTATGGGGTATCATCGGCCCCGGGAAGATCGCCAATAAATTTGCCACGGCGTTGAAGCTGGTCGACGGCGCCCGGCTTGGCGCGATCGCCTCAAGAGACATAGAAAAAGCCCGGGCTTTCGCGGCGGCCCACGGAGCTGCCCGGGTGTATGACAGCTACGAAGACCTGGCGGCCGATCCGGCCATCGACGTCATCTATGTCGCGACCCCGCATGGCTTTCATGCCGAGCACAGCATCCTATGCCTGCGACAGGGTAAAGCCGTCCTGTGCGAAAAGCCGATGGCATTGACGGCCAGGCAGGCCGGGGAGATGATCTCCACAGCACAAGAGCACAAGGTCTTCCTGATGGAGGCGATGTGGACGAGATTCCTGCCCCTGATGGGAGCCATCATGGGGCTCATTGGTCCGGGACGGATCGGGGAGCTGAAATATATCCGGGCGGATTTTGGATTTTTTTCGGCTTTCGATCCCGCAGGCCGCTTATACAATATGCGCCTTGGCGGCGGATCGCTGCTGGACATCGGCATCTACCCTTTGTTCCTGTGCCTGCAGCTGCTGGGTGAGCCGGACCAGATCGTCGCGGCAGGGCAGCTCTCCCCTACCGGCAGCGACGAGACCTGTCATGCTATCCTGCAATATCCTAATGGCGCCTCCGCCGTGGTGAGCAGCACCCTTGTCTGTCAGACCTCGCTTACGGCAGAGATCGCGGGGACGGAAGGTATGATCCGCATCCCAACCCCCTGGTATAAGAATGACAGGCTGGAATGGAACCGGACCGGGTCGCCGGTGGAATCCGTCCAGCTGGAACCCATGGTAAATGGGTTCGAATATCAGATCCGCGAAGTGATGAGCTGTATGGAACAGGGGCTGATAGAAAGCCCTTCCCTACCCCATGCGTTCAGCCTGATGATGAGCAGGACGATGGATGCCATACGCGCGCAGATCGGGGTAAAATACGAGGGTGAATTATAGCGAACTACGCAGGGTGAGGTAAAATGGCACTTCTTCCTGCTTATGGGTATTGTCCAAGATCTGCCGGGCAGCCATGACACCCATTTCCTTAAAGTCCGTAGAGATCGTGGTGATGCCGTCGAGGATGATCTTCTTGAGCGGCGTCTCATTGTACGAGATGACGCCTACCTGATGCCCAACTTCCAATTTTAACGAGATGATGCGCTCGATGAGCACTACGAGGTCTTCTTCCATGAGGTTGATATAGACCTCACCTTCGCCGATGGTCTCGTCGGCTATCGAATGAACGACCTTATAGGCGAATGCATATTCCTGGCAAAAGCGGCTGCAGCCCTGCAGGATCTCCACGGGATGGTAAGTATAGCTGGGGAAGATGATCTTTATCGTATGATATTTCCCCAGCCGCTCGCGGGCGCGTTCCAGCGCGGTATAGATATCGTGCCCGAAGTTCTGATAGACGGCCGCATATTCCCCGGCGATGCCAGGTATCTTCTTATCCAGCACCAGCAGCTTTTCTTTCGGCAAGCTGTTGATGATGTCGGCGGCCCGTTCTCCGCCCTCCAGAAAATGGGGGATGATGACATAATGAGAATAATCCTCTTTCCTGTCGGCCAGGAGCTTCTTGAAAAGGCCGAAGTCATTGTTATAGATATAGAAGTCGACGACGGTATATTCTCCCAGGGAGGCGATCAGCGCGTCGTATAGTATCTTCTTGTGAGCGCTAAGCTTATTGAAGAGCAGGAATATCTTTAGGGTCTGGTGGAAGTCGGTATTCTGGATGAAATAGCCCTTACCCGGAACGGAGCCCAGGACACCCATCTTTTTTAGGTATTTATAGCCTTTTTCGGCCGTATCCCGGGAGATATCGAGCTCATAGCTCAGCTCGTTGATAGAAGGCATCAGATCGTTCTTCCTGATCTTGCCCGTCTCAATCGCTTTTAGGATGGAGTTGGTGAGCTGCAGGTATTTGGGGGTGGCGGCATATTCGTCCACCCGTATCCAGTCGAAAATATTAGGGTGCTTCATCAGACCCATGAAATTAAGAAAAAGCCGGCGGATTATTGCCATCACTCCTCGCTGACCGGCCACCCGCTATTGTCGCTGCCTGGCCATCCGCTATTGCCGCCGGATATACGTCCCTCCCTCGAAGCTCACGCTATAATCCGACGGAAAATAAGCACTCTTGTAGTAATAATCCGTCGAAATGACCTGCGCCCCGCTCTTACAGGCTACCCCAAACCTCGTCTTGTCATTGCGCCGTGCCTCCTCCGTATCGGAGTCGGCCTTTGTCCGCACCATATACCCTTTCTTGATCCAGACCGGGATACTATCGGCGATACCGGGTCGAAGCGGGTCGTTCACGACAATAAAGGCTGCTTCGGGTGTACCGGTCGGAGCGTCCACGAACAGCATACGGCCCCGGAGGGAGGGGTGGCCCTGTATATAGGCTTTCCGATGTTCCTCCGGCTCGTCCATAATAAAAAAGAACTTGCCTTTGGCCTGCCGCATGGTCGGCCAGTGGCCGCCTTCGAGGATGGCGCTCTCCAGGCTAGCCGATCTACCCCGGATATCATCGGGTGTGATGACCTTGTCCCGACCCAGGTAGTCCACGATCTCCTTGTCCAGCCGGTCCATCACCCCGGGCGTGAATTTCTCCGGGATGGTAAAGCCGGGGACCTTGATCTCTTCATCCTTGGTGTTCATCGTGATATAGATCGGATAGTGATCCGGGTGCTTGTCCGACCAGGCCTTGAGCTGCCGCAGACAGTCGGCGAACGTATAGCAGTGGGTCCGAAAGTCGAGGTCCTGGATGTGAAAGACCTTAAAGCCCGGCGCGTTCATCTCGCCCTTGGGGTCGTAAGGCGGCGGATTGGAAGCGGCCTCCCACTCCAGGCCCTTTGGATGGGCATATTTCCCACCCTTCTCGTCGGCATAGACGTCGATCTCGAGGTTGCGGAGTCCAAGGTCCAGCTGCGCGGCGAGGTCGATGTGGCTGTATTCGATCCCCCTGGCCACCTGCGGGTTCTTGGCCTTCAGCTGGGCGAAGAGCGCGGAGTCGAGCATGAGCTTATAGCTGTTGTGCGAGCCGATGACCTGTACCCTGGTGATCGGCAGATCGTCAAAACCGGTGTCCTTGCCGGGGCCGGCGGCCAGCAGCAGCAGCAAAAATGCGGATAGGATCGTTTTCATAAATGATTATTGCTTGCGCATGTAAGTGCCGCCGTCAAAGCTCACGCTATACTCCGAAGGGAAGAAGGTGCTCTTGTAATAATAGTCCGTGGTGATGATCTGGGCGCCGGAAGCGCAAGCGGCCACAAAAGAAGACTTGTCATTCACCCGTGCCTCTTTAGTATCCGCATCGGCGCGTGTCCGCACCATATACCCTTTTTTCACCATCTCCCTGATCTTGTCGCCCTCCCCTTTGGGATCGTTGATGATCATGAATGCGGCCTCCGGCGTGCCGGCGGGGGAATCGGTGAACAGCACCCGGCCTTTCAGCGAAGGATGCCCCGCGATATACGAGTCCCTGTGTTCACCGCCTTCGTCGAGGATAAAGATGAACTTGCCTCTTGCCGCCTTCATGGACGGCCAGTGGCCCGCCAATACGGCGCTCTCCAGCGTGGGGGACTGACCCCGGATATCGTCGGGGGTGATCAGGTAGCCGCGGCCAAGATTGTCGAGGATCTCCTTGTCGAGCCGGTCGAACACTTCGGTGCTAAAATGCTCGGGGACTTTAAAGCCGGCGACCTTGATCTCCTGGTCCTTGGCGTTCATCGTGATATAGATCGGGTAGTGATCCGGGTGCTGGTCGGACCAGGTCTTTAGCTGGTGCAGGCAGTCGGCAAAGGTCGGGCAGTTGCTCCGGAAATCCAGGTCCTGTACATGGAAGACCTTGAAGCCGGGCTTGTTCATCTCACCCGTGGGATCATAAGGCGGCGGGTTGGAAGCGGCTTCCCACTCGAGACCTGTGGGATGCGCATATTTCCCCCCTTTCTCGTCGGCATAGACATCGATCTCGAGGTTATGCAGACCCAGGTTGAGCTGGTCCGGAAGCGGGATATGACTGTATTCCAGGCCGACGGCGGCCTGCGGGTTCTTTGCCTTTAGCAGATTGAACAAGGCTGTGTCGATGGCTTTCTTATAGCTGTTATGAGAACCGATGAGCTGGACCTTGTTGATGGGCAGGTCGTCAAACCCGGAGTCGCCGGCGGCGGCGAAGAAGAAGAGGATCAGGGCCGTAGAAATGAATTTCATGCTGCTGGTAATTTGTTGCAAATATTTTCAAAACACATCGATTAAACGTCACATTGATATTACGCTTTTGTTAACCTCTAAAATTACTTTTTTGTTAGCAGGCAACCGTCCCACTACGTGAATTATTAGCATCAGCTAAACCACTTATCCGGTTTGAAAATAATATTCTATTCACAATCGCGTAACATCACTTCACTCTATTTGCCCCCCAAACCAAAACATGCCCTCAACATGAAGCTCCTTCTTAAGTCTCTATTAGTAGCACTGCTCTTCTTACCGGTCGCCTTGTCAGCCCAGAACGCCCGCATGCTGAAGGGTGTGGTGACCGACGAGAGCAACACCCCGCTGTCCGGCGTGACCGTCACCGTCAAAGGTACGCACAAGGCCACCGTCACGGATGCACTAGGGAAGTTCTCCCTCAACGTTAACGGTCCTGACGCGACCCTGCAGTTTTCGTATGTGGGCTATGCCAACACCGAGGTCAAGGCCGGCGACGAAAAAACCTTTTCGGTAGCCCTGGCCTCCAGCGGCGGCCAGATGAACGATGTCGTGGTGACCGGCTACGGCCTCTCCGCCAAGAAGAACATCACCGGCGCCGTGACCTCGCTCGCCGCAGAAGATTTCAATGTCGGTGTCATCAGCACACCGGCCGAGCTGCTGGCGGGCAAGGTGGCGGGCATCAACATCACCAAGAGCGGCGACCCCAACGAACAGCCGGTGGTGATCCTGCGCGGTGCTTCCACGCTGCGTACCGGCACGGCTCAGCAGCCTTTGTATGTCATCGACGGTGTACCCGATGCTTCCATCGACCTGGTGGCGCCATCGGACATCGCGACCATCGACGTATTAAAGGATGCCGCAGCCACGGCCATCTACGGCGCCCGGGCAGCCAATGGGGTGATCGAGATCACCACCCGCCGGCCAAAGGTGGGGCATTACCAACTGTCCTACAATGCTTATGTAGCGGCTGAAAAGGTATCCAAACGGATCGATATGCTCACGGCCCCGGAGCTACGGCAGTACCTCACCAGCCAGGGCTCACCGCTCGTCCCCGGCCATGCCAACGGCGCCTACGACGACTCCGTGAACAACAACTGGCAGGACCAGGTGCAGCGTACCGGTGTAAGCCACAACCACAACATCTATTTCGGTGGGAATACGGGCAACACGGTCTTCGGCTCCAGCATCAACTATTTCAACAACCAGGGCATCATGCGGGGCACCTCGCTGGAGCGTACCTCCATCAGGGCCAATGTGGAGCAGCATGCGTTCAACGACAGGCTGCGGGTTGGGATCAATGTCATGGACGCCGTCTCCAACATCCAACAGTACGCAAGCCCGACCTCGGTCTTTGGCTCTATGCTCACGTACATGCCGACGCTGCGGGCTATCGAACCGGACGGCACCTATTCCACCGAATATCCACTCGGACCTTTGAACCCGATCTCGCTGCTCAACAACAATTCCGATCAGGCAAAGGCAAAGACTTTCCTCGTCAATGCCCTGGCCGAGGTGAAGATCCTACCCGGACTTAAATATACCCTGAGCCTGACGGAACAAACCAGCGATACGACCACGAACATCTATCTCAACAGCTTATCCGAGCTGGCGCGCGGTCTCAATGGCGAAGCCAGCAGCAGCACCACCGAAAGCAGCAAGAAGGTGGCGGAATCCTATTTCAACTACGACAAGAGCTTTGGCGAGCATACCATCCGCCTCCTGGGTGGCTATTCCTGGGAAGAAGACAGGCTGGGCCAGGGTTTTGGCGTTACCACGCAGGACTTCCCCAACGACCGGCTGGGGAGCAATAACCTTGCGGTAAGCACCCCTCCGCCGAATACCGTTACCTTCCTGAACAGCCATATCGGCATTCTCCGGCTGATCTCTTACTATGCCCGGGTGAACTATCAGTTTGGTGAAAAATACCTGTTCCAGGCTTCTATCCGCGACGACGGCTCCTCCGCCTTTGGCGTCAACAATCGCTGGGGCTATTTTCCCGCGGTGTCGGCCGGCTGGCGGATCAGCAAGGAGGATTTCATGGCGCCCGCAGCCCGCTGGCTCGACGACCTCAAGCTTCGGGTAGGCTATGGAGTGACGGGCAACAGCCTTGGCTTCGACCCGCTCATCGCACAGGAGCAATTCGGGATCGCCGGACGCGCCTATACCAATGGCACCTACGTGGATGGCCTGGGACCTACGCAAAACGCCAATCCCAACCTTCGCTGGGAAAGCACGGCTACCATCAATGGCGGTGCGGACTTCTCTATCCTGAAAGGATTCCTAAGCGGCTCCGTCGACTACTACAGCAAGATCACCACGAACCTGATCTGGTCCTACCCCGTCTCGGCGACGCAGTTCCCCGTGACCAACCTGACCACCAATAT
>JAMFRX010000513.1 GCA_026224995.1 Puia dinghuensis | reverse complement strand
GGGTCTCCCAGTCCTCCGGTACAGGTCTGCGCCGCCGCCCCAAGGCTGGCCAGCAGGTTGATGATAAGTAGGTATTTTCGCATGGCAAGGATCACTCCATCTCTATGACACGCACGGCGCCATTTTATACCCTTTTATTCCACTATCCCCGTGGTATTCACAGGCTTCTCAAAATTCCACTCGCTCCTGTCCAGCGCCCGCTTGCCGGGATAGACCTCATTGCAGGTGCTCCCTTCATAGAGCCGGCCATTCTTCATCACGTAATATACGGAATTGGTGTTACGAATGTTCTCCAGGGGATTCTTATCCAGCACTACGAGATCCGCCAGCTTGCCGGGCTTCAGGCTTCCAAGGTCCCGGTCCAGCCCAAGCCCCGTGGCGCCCAGGATGGTGGCGGTACGCAGCACGTCCATCGGCTTCATCCCGCCCGACGCCATGGCCCACATCTCCCAATGGTACCCGATGCCCTGGAACTCTCCATGACTGCCGATACCGGCCAGCGCACCCGCCTCTACCATAGCCTTCATAGACTTCGCATGCTTGGGGAACACCTGCTCCTCCGGCATGAACCAGCCCGCCTTGTCACGCCGCGTCTTCCCGGCGATCTCCTCATAAGGCATGAAATACTGGACCTTCCCATCGTGATAGGGATTCTCTGTCTCCCACCAGAAGTTCTCGGCAAAAGGTCCGCCATAGGAAACGATCAGCGTCGGCGTCACGCACATCTGCGAGAAAGCGATGGTCTTCACGAGGTCATTATACAAGGGATAGATGGGTATGGCATGCTCATGGCCCGGATACCCGTCCAGCAGGTTCGTCATATTGAGCTTGGTGTTGAGGCCGCCTTCGGTGGTAGGCATCAGCTGCTGGTTGCGGGCCGCCATAATGATCCACTCCCGCTGCTGGCGGTTGCCCGAGAGATACATTTTAATATAGTGGGTATTGTAATACTTGCTATACTGGCGCAGGATGTCCTCGGCCTGCCCGGAGTCCTTGACGTTGTAATCCCAGAACCCTACCCCAGGGCCCGTACTGTAGATCCTCGGTCCAAAGACGGCGCCGGCATCCACCTCATCGCCATAGGTCAGCACGTCCGTGCTGGAAGTCTGCGGATCGCGGGTCGTTGTGACCCCATAGGCGAGGTTCATCGCATATTTCCACACCTGGTTCTTATGCAGGCCCCATTGCGGCCATAGATGGGCGTGCGTATCCACGAAGCCGGGAACGATCGTCTTGCCGGTAACGTCCACGACCTTCGCATTGGCCGGAACGCTCAGGCTGCCGGTCGGGCCCACGGCCTTGATGCGGTTGTTCTCTACAAGGATATCGCCATTCTCGATGACCTGCCCGTTTTCCATGGTAATGATCCGGGCTCCCTTGAGCAGGACGAGGCCCTGAGGCATGTCCCGCTGGTAATATACTTTTACGGCCGTCTCTATGGCCTTGTAGGAAGGCTCCTCTTTAGGACCGGCCGGCGCTTTCTTCACCGCAGTGTCTTTTTTCGTCGTCGTATCCGGCTTGACCTTCGCGAGGCTGTCTGCCGTCGCCTTCTTAGCCAGCTTCAGGCTGTCGTCGAAAGACTGCGCAGCATCCACATCATACACAAAATGCGCATTGCCCAGGCTCCAATGGACTTTCTTGCCGTCGGCCTCCCAAAAGGGAAACTCGCCGCCCAGCACCGTGAGCTTCCGGGCAGGGAACTGCGCCGAGCCCGCATCTGCAAGCGATATGGTCACCAGCTTTCCCGTCTCCGGGATCGTAGCCATATAAATTTCATTGTTGATCTGCGCAATGACCCTTTTTCCCGAAGGCGACATGGTTATGACCCCTGCCGGACTGGGCTGGCTTACCTCGGTGGCCCCTGCAGCCTCTTCGCTCAGCATGCAGTTATCGCCCGCATCGATATGCCCATGCTTGTAGATGCTGATGCCGTAGGTGGTGATTCCGGTTACATGCGCGATCGTCTTCTCGTCGGTGCCGTCCCATTTGATGCTGAGGAGATCGCCATTGCCATTGTTCAGATAGATGCGGTCCTGCCCCTGCACAAAATGCGGGTTGGCCCGGCTTTCGGCTTTCACGATCAGCGTGATGTCGCCGCCGGCCGCCGGCATCCAGCAAAGGTCCTCTTCAGAGTCGTCATATCCGGATTCGAAAGCCTCCTTGTATTTCTGCGCCTTGCTGCGTAAGAAGACGATCCGGTTGCCGCTATTGTCGAACACGGGGTTCTGATAGAGCGCTACCGACTTTGTCAGCTGCTGTACCGGGCCGCCCGCAGCCGCGACCTTATAGATCTGCCCACCCTGGGGCGTCCAGCTCACGAAAGTGAGATATTTTCCATCTTTGCTCCAGGCCGGCTGCCCCTCGGTAAAATCGTGAGCGGTCAGCCGCTTCGCCGCACCCTTGGGATAATCCATCACATAAAGCCTGTCGAGCACGGTGAAGGCTAGCTTCTTCCCATCGGGACTGGGGACCGCATCCCTGATCTGCGTAGCCAGCCCATAGGCCGAATCGCTCACGGGGTATTTAAACTCCAGCCGCGGCCCCATCTCCAATGCCAGGTCTACGCTAAAAGGTATCTCCGCAGGCCCGCTGCCATCCACCGGGATCCGATGGATCTTGCCGCCATATGCAGCTATCACGGCCTTGCTGTCCGGGGTAAAAGCCATCCCTGGCAATACACCCATGGTAGCGATGGATTCCTGGTCGTCGCGCTGTACAGGATAGGCCAGCCAATGCTCATCGCCCGTTTGCAGATTGCGGATCACGAGCCCGGTCTTGTCCTCATACCGGCTCCCATAGACTAACCACTGCCCATCCTTCGACAGCACGGGGGTGAACCCCGAACCATAACGGGAAGTGATGGTGCTCAGCTTACTGTTTTCCCGGTCATAGACGCCGACCTGGTACTGAGGCAGGTCCGCATTGTAGGACCAGGGTCCAAAACGCTTGGAGAAATAGATATAACGGCCGTCGGGGCTTACCGCCGGATCGATGGTCTTCAAAGTCGCCGGCGTGGAGATCAGCTGGGTTCCGGCCCCTCCGTTTTTATGGACGAGGTACAGCTGCACCTGCATCTTACCCTTGGAATAAACGATGTAATCGCCATCTGGTGTCCAGGTGGCGCTGGGGAAGTTCTGGTCCCGCTCCTTGGTCACCTGAAAGGTGTCTTTCTTCTCCAGATCGATCCACCAGATATTCTCCGCGCCACTACGGTCGCTGGAGAACAGGATCTTCTTCCCATCCGGGCTCCAGCGGGGATGAGAGTCGAAGGCAATGCCGCGCGTCAGCGGCGTCGCCTTACCCCCCGTGGCGGGCACCGTGAAAAGGTCCCCCATCATATCGAAGACAATGGTCTTCCCATCTGGACTGATATCCAGGGAGGTCCAGGTCCCTTCGGTCGTGTTGAAGCTGACCATCCGCTGAGGCTTCAGCGGCAGATCTTTAAAGCTGGTATATTTCGTAGTATCCTTGCCGGTGGAATCGATGCCCGGGTTCGCCGCCGCCCCTTTCACACCCGCCAACAATAACAGTAAAAGAGTAGTTCTGGTGATAAATTTCATGGTTTATGGTTGTAGGCGCCGAATTTCGCTAAATTTTCCCTCCTCCATCCACCCGCTCATGTATTTTTTAGACCAAATTGAAGATAGTTTGATAATTTCCATTTAAACTACTGCACATGAGAATCAAAAGCTGGGCTGCTACCCTGGTCTTAACCTGCTTTATGGCTGCCGCCCAAAGTCAGTCCATCCCCACTCCCAAAGAACATTTCGGCTTCAACATCGGCGACAACTACATGCTCGCCAACTATACCCAGACGGAAGCCTACTTCAAAAAGCTGGCCGCAGCCTCCGACCGCGCCAGATATACCGTCATCGGCAAAACGGAAGAGGGTCGCGACCAGTTCATGCTCATCGTCTCTTCGCCGGAAAATCTCAAGAACCTCGATCGCTATAAGACCATCAGCCAGCAGCTGGCCCACGCCGAAGGGCTCACTGAAGAGCAGGCACATGCCCTCGCTGCGGAAGGCAAAGCCGTCGTTTGGATCGATGGCGGCCTCCACGCCACCGAAGTAGTAGCCACCCAGGAGCTCATCGAGATCGCCTACCAGCTCCTCAGCCGCACCGATGCCGAAACGACCAATATCCTGGATAAGGTGATCATCCTCTTCACCCACGCCAACCCGGATGGCATGGAGCTGGTTTCCGACTGGTATATGCGCAAGCCCAATCTCGAAAGCCGCTCGCTCGAACAGGTGCCACGCCTCTACGAGAAATATGCGGGCCACGATAACAACCGGGATTTCTACATGCTCAACCTCAGAGAAACGCAGAATATCTGCCGCCAGCTCTTCGTGGAATGGCTGCCGCAGATCATGTACAACCACCACCAGGCTGGCCCCGCCGGCTCTATCCTGGCCGGCCCACCCTACCGCGACCCCTTCAACTACGTCTTCGACCCCCTGGTCATCACGAGCCTGGATGCCGTAGGCGCGGCGATGAACAACCGCCTGAACATCGAAGGCAAGCCCGGCTATACGCAACGCGCCGGCTCCGAATATTCTACCTGGTACAATGGCGGCCTGCGCACCACTACCTATTTCCATAATATGATCGGCCTGCTCACAGAGATCATCGGCGGCCCCAACCCTACGGAAGTGCCCCTGGTACCGCAACGGCTGATCCCCAACGGGGCTACGCCCAACCCCGTGACACCGCAGAAATGGCTCTTCCGCCAGTCCATCGACTATTCCGTTTCCCTTAACTATGCCGTCCTCGACTACGCCATGCGCTACCGCGATGAGCTGCTGTTCAACATCTACCGCATGGGCCGCAATTCCATCGAAAGGGGTCAAAAAGATTACTGGACCCTCTCGCCCAAACGCATCGACGCCATCGATTCCCTGGCAGCGCATGCCGCCGCTGAAGCCACACCAGCTACAGGCGGCCGTCGCCGGTCTGCGCCCGATTCCGCTGCCGGCCGAAGGACCGATTCCACTGCCAATCCCCGCCGCGTCGCCCCTGCCGACCTCACCACCCGCGGCCCCGGCGTCATCCCTACCCGCTTCTACGACAGCATCCTCAAAAACCCCGCCCTGCGCGACGCCCGCGGCTACATCCTCTCCTCCGATCAGCCCGACTTCCCCACCGCCATTCGCTTCATCAACGCCCTCATCGGCGACGGTATCGCCGTGGAAAAAGCGACGGCTCCCTTTACAGTCGCCGGCAAGTCCTATCCCGCCGGCTCCTATATCGTCATGACCGACCAGGCCTTCCGGCCCCATGTACTCGACCTCTTCGAGCCCCAGGACCACCCTAACGATTTCGCCTATCCGGGCGGCCCGCCGATCCCACCCTATGACGCCGCCGGCTGGACCCTCGCCTATACCATGGGCATCAAATTCGACCGCCTGCTGGATAAATTCGATGGCCCCTTCGAACGCATCCCCTACGGCCAGCTGCAGCCGGCATCCACGCCCCAGCAGCGAGGCCACCCATCGGACCAGCTAGACGCCCGCAGCAATTCCTCTTTTACCATCGCCAACGACCTGCTAAAGGCCGGCAAAACAGTCTATCGCTCCACCCGCAACGGGAACTTCTACGTGTCTTCCGGCCATGCCCCCGCCGGCTTCCAGAAGATCCACCCCGCCCGCATCGCCCTCTGGGATACCTACGGCGGCTCCATCCCCTCGGGCTGGGTACGCTTTATCATGGAACAGTACCATTTCCCCGTTGATATCATCTACCCCCCTGCTATAGACTCCGGTAACCTCCGTGACAAATACGACGTTATCATTCTTGTCACCGGCGCGATCAACGCCCCGGGCGAGAACGAGAACCGCTTCGGCAGGAACGAGCCGGTTGCCGACAGCCTGCCCGCGGAATTCCGGTCCCACCTGGGCCGCCTCACCGCACAGAAGTCCGTCCCCCAGCTTCGGAAATTCCTGGAAGCCGGCGGACATATCGTCACCATCGGCAGCAGCACCGGCCTGGCTTACCATCTTGGCCTGCCCGTCCACAACGCCCTCGTGGAGATGGCAGCCGGAAAAGAAAAGAAATTGCCGAATGAGAAGTTCTATATCCCCGGCAGCGTCCTGCGCGTAAGCCTCGACACCACCAGCCAGCCTGCCTGGGGCATGGACTCCGTCGCCGACGTGTACTTCGATCAAAGCCCCGTCTTCCATATCAACCCCGAAGCCTTCGCCAACGGCAGCGTCCGGCCCATCGCCTGGTTCGCCACCGACAAGCCCATGCGCAGCGGCTGGGCCTGGGGCCAGGCCTACCTGCAGGACGGCGTCGCCGCATTCGAAGCAAAGGTCGGCAAGGGAAAATTCTACGCCTTCGGCCCGGAGATCACCTTCCGCGCCCAGACCCATGGCACATTCAAATTGCTATTCAATCAACTCTACCAATAAAAAGAATTATCCTACCTTTGTCCGGTCAACACCTAAAGCAGGAGAACCATGCCTGAAAACAGCGATTTTTATCCCCAGGTCATGCAGCGGTATTCTACCCATCCGCTGCAGGCCGGTGAACATAAAGAATTTATAGCGACCCTCCTCAGGGTCTTCGAAGAAAAGATCTTCAATGCGCGTGAATTCCAGGCCTTCCCGGTCTCGCTCATCGTAGACTATATTCAGCGGACGCATGTCTATTACCTGGAAAAAAAGCTCCCGGAAATAGAACAGAGCATTCTGCTCCTGTCCGACCATTACGAATCACACCATCCCATTCTCCTGGCCCTGCAGAATTTTTTCCGCCATTACGTCCTGGACCTGTCCGAGCACATTAAAGCGGAAGAGACCGCCCTGCTGCCTTATATCGGCCTGCTGCAAGAGGCCGCCCTTAGCGTCGCCGGCTTCTCCCGCTTCCTGCTGGCACGCGGCGAATACTCCGTGGACCGCTTCCTCAGCGAACACCACGATACCGAAGACGAGCTCAAGGACATCCGCCAGACCATCCGCCTCTATGAGCCGCCCACTACAAACGAATCCCTGTACCGCATCCTGCTCACGCAGCTGCAGCTATTCGAACAGGATCTGCGCGTCCACGCCCACATAGAAGAGGAGGTCCTGATCCCGATGGCCCAGGCCATGGAAAAAGAGCTGGATACCCAGTTGGTGACCCTGTCGCCGTCCAACTAGGACGCCCACTGCGTCAGCGACAGCATATTCCCCCCGGGATCCTTGAACCAGGCCACCCGCGTCCCATCCGGCGCCGTCCACACCCCTGCCTCATCCTGCCCAAACCCATCGAAGATCTCGACCGATGATAAACTGACGACCCATTGTACGACATGACGAGTGTTGATGCAAACCCTATCGTCTCACCTTGACAATGGAAATCTTACGCGTAATTCTTGGGCTGGGGCGTTGCGGTGGATCATGGT
>JAMFRX010000512.1 GCA_026224995.1 Puia dinghuensis | reverse complement strand
TGGCGATCACAATGTGCCTTACATGTATTCCATGTTTGGGCATGGCTCGCAGCGCGGGGGTATCTCCAACGGAATTACCGGAAAAGAGGGGAATCCCGATGGTAGCGGTATCGATTTTAAAACCAGCGACAACGGCAACGAATGGCGCTGGACAGAACAATGGCTGCCCCATGCTGCCTGGTTTCTCCAGGCCGTGACGGCGATGAGCGCGCCATAAATAGCGCTAAGTCCTATGAATTGACCTGTTTTAGCTATTTATAGATTTATATCCAGCTGAAAGTGCAAAATTTATTACATTTGCAGCTGAGTAATTCCTCTCACATGGAAAATATCGTTGGGCGAAAAGAAGAACAAACAACTCTTAATCAATTGCTTGAAAGCAATAAGCCCGAATTTTGGCTGTATATGGACGAAGAAGGGTAGGCAAAACCTTTTTAATACGCCAAGTCTATGGCAAGCAAATCACTTTTCAAATGACAGGTATTGCCAGGGCCAATACATCACAGCAGCTGACCAATTTTTTCTCTGTAATAAAGGAATTTGACAAGGGTGTCGAAGAGGGCAACGTTCCAAAGAATTGGTTTGAAGCGTTTGGGATGCTCAAGAACCATCTTCAAAAATTAAACGGAGCTAAAAAGGTAGTTTTTTTTGATGAGCTACCTTGGATCGATACGCCTCGCTCGAATTTTCTTTCAGCGCTTGAACATTTTTGGAACTCCTGGGCGTCCAATCGACCTGACATTATCCTGGTTGTTTGCGGCTCCGCTGCGTCATGGATGATCAATAAAGTGATCAATAACCGAGGCGGTCTCTACAACAGGGTAACGCAACGAATCCGTCTATTACCCTTTACACTCCGGGAAACGGAAAATTTCCTTCGCGCTGGTAAGGTCACCCTTGATCGATATCAGATCCTTCAACTTTATATGGTTGTAGGCGGGGTGCCTTTTTATCTAAGCGAGATAAGGCAAGGTATGAGTGCATTTCAGGAAATAGATCGCCTGGCATTTTCGCCCAATGGATTTCTGGCGACTGAATATAACAATCTTTATCGTTCATTATTTAACCATGCCGATCGCCATATTGCTATTGTCGAAACGCTTGCCGGAAAGCCTCAGGGGCTTAGTCGTGAAGGGATCATACAATCTAGCGGGGTGAAAGACGGCGGCACTCTTACAACTGTTCTCCGCGAATTGGAAGAGAGCGGATTTATTAATAAGAGTTATCCATTTGGAAAGAAGATCAAGGATAGTATTTACCGGTTGTCCGATCAGTATTCTCTGTTTTATTTAAAATTCATAAAAGATCAGCATCGAACCGGTGCGGGCTCCTGGTTGAGCCGAATCGACAGTCCGGCCTGGCGGGCATGGAGCGGCTATGCTTATGAGAGTATATGCCTTCAACATATTGGGGCTATTAAGAAGGCATTGGGAGTAAGCGGCGTATATACGGAAGAATCCTCATGGATCGACAAAGATCGAAGTGTTCAGATCGACCTTCTGATCGATCGAAGGGATCATGTCATCAATCTTTGTGAAGTGAAATTTACGCAACAACCTTTTGTTCTAACTAAACCTCATAAAGAAGAGTTTGAAAAGAAGATGTTCACGTTCAAAGAAGAAACCCAAACACGAAAGAGCGTATTTCCGACACTCATTACAACGTTTGGTTTGAAAGATGGGGTGCAATCTCTTGGCTTTATTCAAAATGTAGTTACCATGGACGATTTATTTCAATCATAATGTATGCAAGATGCCTTGTTTCATGTACAAAAAAACGGGAAGGTTGGGTTCATCAATAAAGCAGGACAAGTTGTTATTGACTTCGAATTTGATGGAGCTTCACTTTTCTCAGATGGTATTGCTCGCGTGTTTTATAAAGATAGAGTAGGCTGCATAGACACGAAAGGAAATCTGGTTATTCCTATTCAATATGAAGATATGCGAGAGTTTTCGGACGGGCTTGCCGTTATCACAGTAAAGGATAAAGAGGGATACATCAACAAGAAGGGAGAAATTGTAATTCCTCCTATATTTTATGAGGCTGGTAGTTTAGTCCTTATCGATTTAATTTAGGCCATCATTTTTCAGAAGATATGGCATGTGTTCAACTTACCGAAAATGACAAATATGGCTTTATAAATAAAGAGGGATTTACCATTATACAGCCAATCTTTGATTCTGCTGACTCTTTTGAAAATGGTCTGGCCGCAGTTTATTTGGGAAAAGACTTCGAAAAAACATTATTCGGATATATAAATAAAAACGGCGACTATGTTTGGGAGCCGAGTAGATAGGACGCCGTCCCCTACCACTCAAACCCTCTGGCCTCCGCTTCCTCCCTGATCCTCGCACCCGCCGCCGCATCCACCAATATCTCACAGTTAGGATGCAGCTGCACCACCGACGCCGGTATATCCGTCGTCACCGGCCCCAGCACCGCCTGCTCGATGATCTCCGCTTTATGCGCACCCTTGGCGACAAGCACAACCTTCCGCGTCTGCATGATATTCTTGATGCCCCGCGTCAGCCCGCCCAGCACCGTATCCGCCGGCACATTCGTCTCCCTGCGGATCCTGGCCTCGAAATCGGGGTCCATCGGCGACACCCAGGTCTCGCTCTCGAATGGCGTCCCAGGCTGGTTGATCCCAATATGCCCATTGAGCCCGATGCCCAGCATCTGCAGATCGGCGCCCCCGCGCTCCGCCAGCCGCTGCTCGAACAATAAAGCCTCAGCAGCGAAATCTGCCGAAAGTGTAGGTGGCATGATGAAATTCTCTTCCGCGATGCCCAACGGCCCTGCCAGCTGCGTAAGGATCATGGTATAGCAGCTTCCCGCATACTCCCGCGGGAGATTGGTCAGCTCGTCGACATTGAACAAGGTGATCTTCGAAACATTGAAAGGGTATTGCTTATAGATCTCCGACACCACCCTGTGCATCCCAATCGTCGTCTGTCCCGTCGACAGCCCGATCACCGCATCGGATTTCTCCAGCATCTGCGCGATTATCCGCCAGGCCGCTATCACATCGAATGCTTGTTCGTTCTTCGCAATTGTTATCTTCATCTTACCAGTCTTTTAAGTTTTGTGCAAAAAATAGATCGAATGCCGCAGCGGCTCCTCCTTCATCGATCCCCTCGAAGACAAGCGTTACCGGGCTACCGCCTTTTATGTGCATCGACAAAATATTCAGCAGGCTATTGAGCCTCGCCTCCTTGCCTCCTGCTTTCAACAGGATTGTGCTCTGATATTTTCGCGCCAGCTTGACCATCGCCGTGGCCGGCCGCGCATGCATGCCCTCCGGGGCCAGGATCATATATTCTTTGGTGATCATATACATTTACTTTGAAGGATCACTTCCTTCACCGCCGGGATGGACACAGCCGCCATCGAAAACTCCCGCAGCCCCATCTCCAACAAAAGTTCCGTCGCCTGCGGATCGCCCGCCAGTTCCCCGCACATGCCCACCGGTATCCCCTGTCGATGCCCTTGCCCGATGACCTCCCGTATCAGCCGCAACACCGCAGGGTGAAACGGGTCGTACAAGGCGGCGATCTTTTCATTCATCCGGTCTACCGCCAGCACATACTGAACGAGGTCGTTGGTGCCGATGCTAAAGAAGTCGGCCTCCTTCGCCAGCAGGTCGGCCGTCAGCGCCGCCGAAGGGATCTCGATCATGATCCCTACCGGCACCCCGGGATCGAAGGCAGCCCCGCTGGCGGTCAGCTCTTCCTTCACTATGGCGACGATGTCCTTTGCCTGCCTCAGCTCCTGTACGCTCCCGATCATCGGAAACATTAGCCGGCATTTTCCAAAGACGCTGGCCCGCAGGATAGCCCGAAGCTGCGTCTTGAAGATGTCCGTCCTGTCCAGACAGATGCGTATCGCCCTGTAGCCGAGAAAGGGATTGGCTTCTTTCGGCAGTGGAAGATAGGGTAGGGGTTTGTCCCCCCCGATATCCAGCGTCCGGATCGTCACCGCCCGGCCGCCGCTTCGCAACAAAATGTCCTTATAGAAATCCAATTGCTCGTCTTCCGTTGGCAAACGCTCCCGGTCCATGAACAGCAGCTCGGTCCGCAACAGCCCCACCCCTTCCGCGCCTTGCTCCAGCGCCTGCTCCATATCTCTCGCAGTGGCGATATTGGCAAGCAGCTGTATCCTGATCCCATCTGCCGTCATGGCTTCGCGATCTTTTAGCCGCAGCAATAGCTGTTGCCGCTCCGCATACGTTTCTTTTTTGCTTCTATAGATATCGATGACCTCGTCGTCGGGGTTCACAAAGACCACACCCATCTCGCCATCCACTACCAGCAGGTCGCCATTGGCCACTATACCCAGGTCGCTCCCACATCCTACTACCGCCGGCAATCCCCGCAGCCGCGCTACTATAGCCGCATGAGATGTCGCGCCGCCCATCTGCGTGGCAAACGCCTGAACCCTGTGGTCGAGTCCCACTGTCTCCGAAGGCGATAGGTCTTCAGCGATCACGATCCAATCGCCCCCAACCATGCCCGCTCCATCCTCCTCTCCATCCATGACCTTCACCAGCCGCATGCCCGCATCCTGCATATCCGCCGCCCGCGCCCGCATATAGTCGTCGTCCATGTTGACAAAGATCTGCACCAGCTGCTCCGTGACCTTCAGCACGGCATCCTTTGCCGGCATCCGGCCGGTGATCATCGCTACCACATCCTCCTCCATCTGCGGGTCCCGCAGCAGCTCTACCTGGACTTCCAGGATCTCCGCCTCGGCCTTCCCCACTTTCCCCATCATCGCCTCCAGTGAAGCTACCGCCGAAGCAACGGCAATGCGATAGATACCGATCTCCCGCTCTACGGCGTCTTCATCGGCCAGCAGTACCCCGCTGACCCGCGCCTTTTTCGAGCGCAGCACCCAGGCCCTGCCTATCGCTATTCCCGGTGAAACCCCGATCCCTTTCATGACAGTACGTGTATTATGCTTCCAATAAATCCCAGCAACAACAAACCTATCAGCAAAGGCGTCGTCTTCACGCCCTTCTTTATAAAGTAATAGACCAGAAAGGTCAGGCCCAACGGCAGAGCGGCGGGCAGGATCTGGTCTAATATGCCCTGCAGTGAGCTCCCCGCATCACCTGCGGAAAAAGACAACGGCGTATGGATATTCATTAACGTAGCGGGCATGGCGCCCACCACCATCAGACCCAGGATGGCAGCTCCGTCCTTCAGCCGGTCCATCACGTTGTTCTGCGATAGCCGCTGCAGGAATTTTGTCCCAGCTTTATAGCCGATGAACGTCAGATTATAGCGCAGTACCAGGTGCGGTACGTTAAACAGCAGGATGAAAAGGATCGGGCCCAGCGGATTTCCCTTCAACGCCAGGGACGTGCCTACACCCGCGGCGATCACTTTCAGCGTTCCCCAGAACAACGAGTCGAATACGCCCGCCAGCGGACCCATAAGCCCAAGCTTCACCGCATTGATGCTCTCGGCATTGAAGTCCTCATCCCTGCTGTTCTGCTCTTCCATCGCCGCCGCCAGCCCCAGGATAAGCGTACAGCCATAGGTGCTGGTATTGAACAGCTGCAGATGACGTTGCAGCGCCGCCGCCATCGACTCGCGGGTCTTATAAAGCTTCTTTAATATCGGCAGCAGCGCAAAGGCAAAACCCGTATTCTGCATCGTTTCGAAATTGAAATTGGCTTCCAGCAGCATCGACCGCCAGAACACACTGCGCAAGTCGGCATTCGTGATGGGCGTTCTCGTATCGGCGCTGCTGCCTGCTCCGGCTTCGCCGCCTTCGTCCGGATCAGCCATCCCGTCCATGTCTCCTTCCTTCTTCCCCGTCACCAGCAAAGCAATGATCACCCCCAGCCCGCCTATCGCGATCACCGGCAGCTTTGCATATGCCGCCAGCAGGAACCCTAAAAAGAAATAGGGCGCCACCCGCTTCTGGAACAGCAGGTTCATCAGCAACGCGAACCCCAATGCCGGCAGCAGGTTACCCGCGACCTGCAAGCCCGTATTCACCCAGTCGGGGATCCGATCCAGGAAAACCTTCATCGCACCGGCGCCAAGCTGCAAGGCCAGCCAGCCTACAAGCGCCATCAGCAACGGCTTCACCAGGCCCGAAGCGACATGCAGCCTTTGCACCCGCCGCCAGTCGCCTTCCAAAGCATAACGCTCGAACAGCTTGTTGAATGCGCTCCGCGTGACGAACAAAGCGCTCAGCAGCATCTCCGCTAATATAGAGATAGGAATAGCCAGGGCCAGCGCAATGCCAGTCCCCTTACCGGATAAGATGGCAAAAGCCGTCCCAAGCACGCCGCCCGTAACCACGTCCGGGGGTATCGCCGCACCTACCTTTATATTGCCCATGAAGATCAGCTCCAGCGAAGCGCCGATGACGACCCCCTGATGCAGGTCACCCAGCACCAGCCCCACCAACGGCCCGAGCACCAGCGGCCTGCTGAGCAGCGTAGTGCCCAAAAGGTCTTCGGAATGGCCGAAGAAAATGATCAGCGTTATTAGTAGATAGGTCAACACTTCATAGTAAGTTGTCGATCGCTTGCTTCTTATCCGTCGGAACCTGTCGCACCTCCAATTCTATCCCCTTTTCCAGCAGCTCCCGGATCAGAAGGATATCGCTCTCGGTGAGGGCGATGGCCTTCGACACCTGCTTCGCGCCGGCCCTCGCCCGGATACCGCCCAAATTTATGGAGCGCAGCTCGGTCACGCCCGCCGCCAGGGCATGGGCATCTTTTACGGAATCCACCAGCACCAGCAGAGACAGCCCCTTATTCCGGGCATCATTAATAAAGGTGATGGCGGCTTCTATCGTATGGATGAATAGCTTTACCCCCGCCGGCTTGGCTAGGCCCAGGGTCATCTTCAGGAAATCGTCCTTCGCGGTCCGGTCATTGGCGACCAGCAGGCAGTCGACACTTAAGGCCGGTACCCAGGTAAAAGCAACCTGCCCATGCACCAGCCGGTCGTCTATTCTCGTCAGTTTAAGCATTTTCCCCGTCGTTAATTGTATTTACATATACCAGCTGCTCCCGCGCCCGGCCCACCGCCTCCGCCAGCACTTCGGCTACCGGAATCTCCGTATCGGCCAGCACCACCTCGATGACCAACGGCAAATTGATCCCGGCGACTACATGCACATGGCGACCACCGGTGAGTCCCGCAGCCACCCGCAGCACCTGGTTGGTGATGCTTCCCCCCAGCAGGTCGGTAAACACTACCCACTCCTCTTCCTCTCCCGCACCGGCAAGCAGCGCTGAGAGCTCCTCTTCCACCGGCTTGTTCTCCTCTATATAAGCCTGCACGATGCCTACTTCCCCGGGAGTCCCCGTGATCAGCTCAAGGGCGCTCCGGATTCCGCTGGCTAAAGCGCCATGGCTGACAATCAGGAACTTTCGTGTCTTTGTCATGTATGCAATAATCTTATAAAGCGGCCTTAATTGCTATTTTTCATCCCCTACATTACCACTACTACACCCTAAAAACGGCTGCTTACCCCTTTTTTGACACCCTTACCGCTTAGATTTGTTTAAAGCTATGAAATTCTCAATCGCTACCGCGGCCATCCTCCTTCTTATCCAGTCGTCATCCCTGGCCGCCGATGCGCCGGTGT
>JAMFRX010000511.1 GCA_026224995.1 Puia dinghuensis | reverse complement strand
TATCGCCGATTACAACAACGACGGCCTGCCGGATATCATGGTGCTGGACATGATGCCCCAGGACAACCACCGGCAGAAGCTCCTCAAAGGACCCGACGACTACGATAAATACCAGCAGCTCACGGCCAGCGGCTATTACCATCAGAACATGCGCAACACCCTGCAGCTAAACGCCGGAACCCGCCCGGATGGCAATCCCGTATTCAGCGAGATAGGACAGCTGGCAGGCGTGTCGAACACGGACTGGTCCTGGGCGCCCCTCTTCGCCGACTTCGACAACGATGGCTACAAGGACCTCTACGTCTCCAACGGCTTCCTCCACGATTTCACCAACCTGGATTTCATGCGCTATACCGTGGCGGAAGAAAAAGCCCATTATGGCCCCAATTTTCCGCTCGAAGACCTCGTGCGGAAAATGCCGTCCTCGCAGCTCAGCAATTATCTCTTTCTCAACAACGGCGACCTCACCTTCAGGAACGCCACACAGGAATGGGGCATGGACCGCCCCAATATCGGCAACGGCGCCGCCTATGTCGACCTGGACAACGACGGCGACCTGGACCTGGTCATCAATTGCCTCGACGGCCCGGCCCTCATCTGGGAAAACCATAGCAGCGAGCTCCTGCATCGCCACTACCTGACTGTGCAGCTCAAAGGCAGCGGCCCTAATACCGCGGCCATCGGCGCCACCCTCACCCTGGATGCCGGCGGACACCGCCAATGGCTGGAGAACTACCCCACACGCGGCTACCAGAGCTCGGTGGATTACCGACTCCATTTCGGACTGGATGCCGACTCCCTTATCGACCGCCTCGTCGTCCGCTGGCCCCTGGGCGATAGCACGGTCCTGGAACATATCCATGCCGACCAGCTGCTTACCATCGAACAAGGGAATGCAATGCCTTCGACCCCCACTCCCGCACCCGTCCTCACAAAACTATTTGAAGACTATACCTCCCCCAGCGGCCTCCACTTCCTCCAGCAGGAAGACCCCTACGTCGACTTTAAATACCAACGCTGGCTGCCCTGGCAGCTCAGCCGCCAGGGACCCGTGCTGTGCAAAGCCGATGTCAACGGCGATGGACTGGAGGACGTATATATCGGTGGCCCCTGCGGCCAGCCCGGTATGCTCTTCCTTCAGCAAAAAGATAAACGCTTCATCCCCGCCCCGGCTCAGCCCTGGGCCTCTGATGGCCGGCACGAAGACGCAGGCGCCCTCTTCTTCGACGCAGATGGCGACGGCGACCCCGACCTCTATGTCACCAGCGGCGGCGGCGAGCTCACCATGATCCAATCCGAACGCCAGGATCGTCTCTATCTCAACGACGGCCACGGCCGCTTCACTCCAGCGCCGCCAAACGCACTTCCCCCAGCCGACGGCTCAGGCTCCTGCATCCGGGCCATAGACTGGGACCATGATGGCGACCTCGACCTCTTCATAGGCGGCTTTGCCCTCCCCGGTCACTTCCCCATGCCCGGCAACAGCCGCCTCCTGCGCAACGATAGCAAATCCGGCCACCTGCACTTTACCGACGTCACAACATCTATCGCCCCGGGGCTGCAGCACATCGGCATGGTCACCGACGCCGTCTGGGTAGACCTCGATAAAAATGGGTGGCCCGACCTGCTCCTCGCCGGCCAGTGGATGCCCATCCGACTCTTCCTCAACGACCACGGGAAATTCAAAGACCGCTCCTCCGCCTACGGCCTGGATAGTACCGCCGGCCTCTGGACACGGATCCTTCCCGCCGATCTCAACGGGGACGGCGACACGGACTTCGTGCTGGGCAACCTGGCGCCAAATACCTTCTTCCACGCCAGCCCCCGGCAACCCATGCGCATCTACTACAGCGACTTCGACGGCAACGGCAGTCCCGACCCCTTGCTCTGCTACTACCTTCACGATACCCTGTATCCCTATCCATCCCGCGACGAACTGGTAGAACAGGTTCCCTCCCTCAAAAAGAAATATCTTCATTACTCCGACTACGCCGATGCCACCCCCGCCAAGATCTTCGGGCCCGAAGCCCTGCAACGCGCAAACAACTTCGACGTAGACGTCCTCCAGAACAGCATGCTCCTCAACGAAGGCAGATCCTTCCGGCTGAAACCCCTGCCCCAAGCGGCTCAGCTCAGCGCGGTCTGGGGTATCGTCTGTAAAGACTTCGATGGCGACGGCCACAACGACCTCCTCCTCGCCGGAAATTTCTATCCATTCCGTACCCAGCTCGGCCGCGAAGACGCAGGAAAAGGACTCTTGCTCAAAGGCGATGGCAAAAGCGGCTTCTCGCCGCTGTTCTACCATTCCACCGGCCTGCAGCTGGACGGCGATATCCGCGATATCCTCCCGGTCCGCATCGGCCCGCCCCCCTCAGCCGAATATTATTATCTCATCGCACAGAACAACGACTCCCTGCGCGTCATCCGAACTATCTCTCACGAAAAATGGTCCCGATGACCCGCCATGCAACCATACTCCTCGCCATCGGCGCGGCCATCACCCTCTTCGCTACCTGCATCCATGGACCCGCCGCCCCAACCGAAACCTACACCGGCCCGGCCGCCTGCAAGAGCTGCCACAAGGCAGCATACGACAGCTTCCACCTGACCCCCCACGCCTTCGCCTCCCGCCCGGCGAAAAAAGAATTTATCAGCGGCAGCTTCCGGCTGGATAGCAACAGCTTTTCCTTCAACGACTACAGCCCATTACCTGCCACTGTCAAGGTGGTGATGGACCAAAGAGACAGCGGATATTTCCAGACGGCCTGGATCAACGGCGCCCCCAGGCGGTCGGAACGATTCGGCGTAGTCATCGGCTCAGGCCGCAAAGCGCAGTCCTACCTCTACTGGCGCGGAAGCCAGCTTCTTCAGCTGCCCATCTCCTGGTTCGCGGCTACCCATAGCTGGGCCAACAGCCCGGGCTTCCCCGTGGACCAGGTAAAATTTAACCGGCTGATCCCCGCCCATTGTCTGGAATGTCATGCGACTACCTGCACCCTGCTGCCTACGACAGCTACTATCCCCGGACCAGACCCGCCCGCTTTCTTCGACCGGGCAACCATGATCTTCGGCATCGGCTGCGAGAGCTGCCATGGACCCGGAGCCGCACACGTGGCCTTCCATTCCCGGCATCCGGCGGAAAAGAAAGGACAGTTCATCGTCAACCCGGCATCCTTGTCACGCCAACAACGCCTGGACGTCTGCGCAGCCTGCCACTCAGGCATCCGCCAGGCCCTGCAGCCGGCCTTCTCTTTCCGGCCTGGCGACACGCTTGCCCGCTTCTTCGGCCCTTCCCCCGTCGTCGACACCGTCCACGCAGAAGTGCACGGCAACCAGTATGGGCTGCTGGCAGCAAGCAAGTGCTTTCGATTCAGCAACGATCTTACCTGCACCACCTGCCATGGCCCCCACACAGGGGGCACAAGCGATCTCGCAGCCTTCTCGCAGCGCTGCATGTCCTGCCATGGCCCGGGTACGAACCACTACTGCAAACGCCCACCCCTGAAGGGCGAGAACATCCAACAAAATTGTATCGACTGCCATATGCCCGTAAAAGCCTCAGGAATAGTAAATTTGATGGTCCCGGGACAAAAACGGCTGGCGCCGCTGCTGGTCCGGACGCACCTGATAGCTATCTATCCGACAACCACCCGTGAACGTTAAAATATGAGATATCTATTCGCTCTCTTACTGACTGCCTTTCTCGCAAACCCGGCCCGGACCCAGCCCACCCACCATTTCTCGCTCGGCAAAAGCGACTTCCTGCTCGACGGCAAGCCCTTCCAGATCATCAGCGGCGAAATGCACCCCGCCCGTATCCCCCGGGAATACTGGCAGCAGCGCATCCGCATGGCGAAGGCCATGGGCTGCAATACCATCGCCGTCTATATCTTCTGGAACTACCAGGAATCCTCACCCGGTAACTTTGATTTTACCACCGGCAACAAAGACGTCGCCGCCTTCATCCGTCTCTGCAAGGCGGAAGGCCTCTGGGTCCTCCTGCGCCCGGGCCCATACGTCTGCGCGGAATGGGACTGGGGCGGTCTGCCTTCTTACCTGCTCAAGATCCCCGATATCAAGGTACGCTGCCGCGACCCGCGCTACCTCAGCGCCGTCACCAGGTATGTTACCCGGCTGTCCCGGGAGGTAGCGCCCCTCCAATGCGACCACGGCGGCCCCATTCTCATGGTACAGGTGGAGAACGAATACGGCAGCTACGCTAACGACAAGGCCTACATCGCCGGCCTGCGCCGCCTATGGCAGCAGCAAGGCATCACCGTGCCCTTCTATACTGCCGACGGCCCCACGGACTTCATGCTGGAAGCCGGCAGCCTCGACGGCTGCGCCATCGGACTGGATAGCGGCGGCAGCGACGAGGATTTTGCCGCAGCCACCAAACACAACCCCAATACCCCCGCCTTCAGCAGCGAAACCTATCCGGGCTGGCTCACCCATTGGAAAGAAAGCTGGCAGCACCCCGATACGGCCGGCATCCTCAAAGAAGTGGGCTACCTGCTCTCGCATCACCGCTCCTTCAACCTCTACGTCGTCCACGGTGGCACCAACTTCGGCTTTAACGCCGGCGCCAACGCTTTTACCCCCACCCAGTTCCAACCCGATGTCACAAGCTATGACTACGACGCGCCCATCAGCGAACAAGGCCGCGCCACTCCGAAATACTATGCCCTCCGCCGCCTGATAGCCCGGTATTCCGCCCAGCCGCTGCCCGAGCCACCGCCGCCCATCCCCGTCATGGAGATCCCGGCCTTCACCCTACAGCCCTATACCTCCCTCTGGGACCACCTGCCCCCGGCAAAGCTTTCGCCCCAGCCTCTCCCAATGGAACACTTCGATCAGAAAAGCGGCATGATCCTCTATCGCACCCGCCTCATCGGCCATAAAAGCGGTACCCTCACCATCACAGAACCCCACGACTATGCGCTGGTCTTCCTGAACGGGGAGTTCATCGATACCGTCTTCCGCGATGGTGGCAACTGGACTGTCAAGCTGCCAAAAACTGACGTCAAAGACCCCACGCTCGAGATCCTCGTGGAAAGCATGGGCCATATCAATTTTGCCCAATACCTCATCGACCGCAAAGGAATCACGGACCGCGTCACCCTCAACGGCATGACCCTTATGAACTGGGAGACCTTCAACCTCCCCCTCACCGCCCCACCTGCCGCATCTTCCCCGTCCGCCGGCTCCCCCTCAAGGGCGCCTGCCCCTTCCGCCCCGGCTACTACTGGCGGCCTCACCAGAGGCCTCTTCTTCCGCGGCAGCTTCGACCTTGACACGACCGCCGACACCTACCTCGACCTCAGCGCCTTCAAAAAAGGCGTCGTCTGGGTCAACGGCCACAACCTCGGCCGCTACTGGTATGTCGGCCCCCAGCAGCACCTGTACTGCCCCGCATCCTGGCTCAGAAAAGGAAAGAACGAAGTCGTCGTCCTCGACCTCCACCAGAAAGAACCCGCCCCCATCAAAGGCGTCACAACATTATATTGATCCGACCTCGGCTGCATCCGATCCTCGGATTGCGGCCGCCATGCCCTACCTTTGCTGCCTTTAAAACGGAAATATGAGTACCCGCATCTCCTCCTTACAGCAATCCATCGCCCCCGCCCGCGCCCGGCTCACCGCCCATCCCCTTTACCGCGCGGTGCAAGACCCTGCGACCCTGCAAACCTTCATGCAATTCCATGTCTATGCCGTTTGGGATTTCATGTCCCTGCTCAAAGCCCTGCAGCAGTCCCTCACCTGCACCCGCGTCCCCTGGATACCCGTAGGCAGCGCCAACACCCGCTACCTCATCAACGAGATCGTCACCGGCGAAGAAAGCGATGTCGACGAACAGGGCCGCCGTATCAGCCACTTTGAGCTCTACCTGCGCGCCATGCACCAGGCCGGCGCTCTCACCACCACCATCGACGCACTGATAGCCATGCTCGCCGGAGGCACACCGGCGGCCGAAGCCATTGCCAAAAAAGCCCCCACACCAGTCCAGCCCTTCCTGAAATTTACTTTCGATACGATCGCTTCCGACGAGCCGCACCGCATCGCCGCCGTATTCACCTTCGGCCGTGAAGACCTGATACCCGACCTCTTCCTACCCCTCGTCCAGATGCTTTCCCGTGACAAGCCAGGTTCTTTCGATATCTTTCGGTATTATCTCGAACGCCATATCGAAGTAGACGGCGGCCATCACAGCCATCTTGCGATGGCCATGGTAGAAGAGC
The DNA here is from genome assembly GCA_026224995.1 of Puia dinghuensis. Classification (GTDB taxonomy): domain Bacteria; phylum Bacteroidota; class Bacteroidia; order Chitinophagales; family Chitinophagaceae; genus Puia; species Puia dinghuensis_A. The sequence goes on along the minus strand of JAMFRX010000511.1, from coordinate 366 downwards.
TCTGTGGCGACGACGACATCCGGTGGCAACAGGCGGCCACAGCTGCCATCGCCGCCCTGGAAGCGCGCATAGCCCTCTGGGATGCCGTGCTGGCGGCCATTTCGACGGCCCCTGTTCAGGCGGCCACCACTCGAACCGCCCTGGCCCAATGATTGCTCAGGTTTAAAAAATGGATTCACTCACCCATATCGTCCTCGGAGCCGCCATCGGCGAAGTCATGGCCGGCCGAAAGCTGGGTAAAAAAGCCCTCCTAATCGGCGCTATCGCCAACAGCCTGCCGGACATCGATTTCCTCGCGTCCTTCTGGCTCGACACCGCCCACGATGTCTGGGCACACCGCGGCATCACCCATTCCTTTCTTTTCAT
>JAMFRX010000510.1 GCA_026224995.1 Puia dinghuensis | reverse complement strand
CGTTCAATACGCGCAGGGCGCCGAAATGAACTTTTTCTCTGTCGTGCCAGTTACCGAAGCTAAAAGAATGGTGGCTGTCGAGCCAGCCGAAGTTAACGTGGCCTCGTTCAGAGGCAGGGTAATATGTGGTTGTCATAGATAAGAGATAAGACTAGTTGGGCGAAACATCCAGGAGGCCGGGGAAGAGGCTGCCGCTGTCGTCGCCTGATGGGCTATCATCGGGTGGCGGTGCGCCGGTCAGGACTGCGTCTTCATCCGGGTCTTCCGGTTTATCAGGATTATATTCTACTATAAAATTGTTCCGGCCTTCGCCGATCAGGATGTTCATATAATTCAGCTGTACGAGTTCCAGCATAGACAGGAAAAGGAAGATGGCCTGGAGGCGGTCGTGGCAGATCTCGAAGAGCTTTTCGAAGGACAGGGTCCTTTCTTTTCTCACGGCGGTGAGGATATGTTTTCTGCTGCCTTCCATCGTGTAGTTGTATTGCACGACGGTATGGACGGGTTTGTTCTGCCGCTGGTGGATGCGTTGCATGACCTTCTCGAAGGTCTTCATGAGCTTGAAGAGGGTGATGGCCTGGATCTCGGTGCCTTCGCCGGCTTCTTCGCCGATGCTCGCCAGCTCTTTTTGCAGGTTGCCCCTGCGCACCATGAGGTGGCGGATGGCTTCCATCTCGGCCAGGGTGGCGGAGGCTTCCTTGTAGCGTTTGTATTCCAGCAATTTGTCTATGAGCTCCTGGCGGGGGTCGATCTCGTTGCCCTGTTCGTCCAGCTCCTTGCGTGGCAGCAGCATTTTGGCTTTGATGCGCATGAGCGTGGAGACGAAGAGGATGAATTCGCTGGAGAGTTCGATGTTCAGGCTTTCGCTTTCGCCAGAGTGGATATAGGTCAGGAAGTCCTGGATGATCCTGTGGATAGGGATATTGTAGATATCCAATTCGTCCCGTTCGATAAAGAAGAGCAGGAGATCGAAAGGGCCTTCAAATTGTGGTAGCTTGATCTGGTAGCTTGTCATCATAGCATGACGAAAATACCCCCATTTTTAACGAAAGGCGGCCCGGGTTTTCCCCAAATTGTCCAGTTTTTGAGGGTTCCCGGGCCGGCCTTGTAAATAGCTATTGGGCGGGTGGCGTCGCGGGCGCTGCCGGCGGTACGGTGGGGGGCGGCTTTGGCGCTTCGCGTTTCTTCTTTGCGAACTTATAGGAGAACCCTATGCCCAGGATCTCCTGGAGCTGCAGTGCGGGTCCGCCGGCGGTGCCATCGGCTTTAACGGATTTGATATTATCGTCATAGATGAGGGTCACATTCAGCATCATGGTGATCAGGCCGGTGACTTTGACATTGACGACGTTGGTCATGTACACGGCGATATTCTGCGGGTGGTGCAGGTAATCCGAGAACAGGTCCAGGCGGCCGGTATAGGAAGCGGTCTTGCTGAGGTTGGACGTATAGTTCAATGAAGCATACTCGCCGAACTCGAACCGACTTTTCTTACCCGAGTCGACCCCGAAGGCGCCTATGGCTGCCAGGGAATCGTTGTTCACCACCAGCTCGCGTGCCGTTATAGGCGACAGGAAGAGGGAAAAGCTATTGTTGGGCTTGTAGTCCATACCCAGGGCGAGCAGGAAGTAGGCCGGGGCCAGGAAGTCTGAGGTCAGCACCTTGGAGGTTGCATCGGGATAGTTATAGCCCGGGGCGAACTGGGACCTGAAATCGAAGAGACCGGTGAGGTACCATTTTTTGCCCACGTCGTAGCCATACTTGGACGTGACATCGATGATGTCCGTGGTCTTTCGGGTACCCAGGCTGGTGGTATTGGCGATACCGTATTGCAGGTTCAGGTAGTTGTCCCAGGAGCGGCGGCCATCGGTATAGAAGGCATAAAGGTTGCCAAGCGCATTGAGCGACAGCGCGGATTTGTCGCCGCCGGCCGACCAGTTACTAAGGGCTGCCTGGTTGAAGGTGAGGCTGAGTAAGCCGCCCGTCTTCCAGGTCATCTTGGTGGTGTCGTTGGGATCTTTGGTGATGGTCGCGCCATTAACCGCATTTTGTAAGGATTGGGCAGCGTTCTGGGCCCGGAGACCAGATGTAACGCTTAACATAAACGCGGACAGGATAAGCAATTTGCTGGCAGTGTACTTCTGCATAAATTCGACTTTTTGGTAAGGAAAAGATATTGATCAAGGCTTTTTCTTCAATTCATCACGAATCTCGGTCAGTAATTTTTCGGCGAGGGTAGGGTCCGGAGGTGCGGCGGCTTTTTTCTTGTCAAAGCTATGGATGGCTTTGATGATCAGGAAAAGGATGAAAGCGATGATGGCGAACTTGATGCAGGCGGCCAGGAAAAGACCGTATTTGACCGCGCCCCATTTAAGGCCGTCAATGTCATCCAGGTGGGCGAACTTAAGGGCCGGGGTCAAAAGAAGCGGGGTGATCACGTTGTCAACGAGGGAGGAAACGATGGCGGCGAAGGCGGCGCCGATGACTACGGCTACGGCGAGGTCGACGACATTGCCCCGCATGATAAAGGCTTTAAAATCTTTTAGAATTCCCATAATAGATCGTTTTAGTTATTAAAAAAAAGTGGTGCTATTTCTTTATTCCCGGGTAACGCATCCTAAGCGCTTTCAGGGTGTTTCTCACCGTAGTAGCGATGAGGTATTCCTTATACCAGTTCTGATCAGCGGGTACGATCGTCCAGGGTATCTCGTTACAATGGGCAAAGCAGTCTTCGTACATCGCCCGGTAGTCGTCCCAGAATTTAGCTTCTTTGAAATCGTCCTCGTTGTATTTCCATTGTTTAGAGGGGTTCTTTATCCGTTCTTCCAGCCTTACTTTCTGTTCTTCCGGCGAGAGGTGGAGGTAGAATTTCAGGATATGGGTATTGTTGTCTGTGAGCAGCCGTTCGAAATCGTTGATGGCGGCCATCCGGCGCCGCGCGGTCTTGTTGTCGATCAGCTTGTGGACGCGGGTGATCAGGATGTCTTCGTATTGGCTGCGGTTGAAGAGCTGGATATAGCCTTTTTGCGGGGCGTGGGCGTGGATGCGCCAGAGGAAGTCGTGTGCCAGCTCTTCCGCCGTAGGCGCTTTAAAGGATTTGACGAGCACACCCTGGGGGTTGAGCTTACCGAAGACGTTGCGTACGGCGCCATCCTTTCCGCTGGCATCCATGCCCTGGATCACGATCAGCACTGCGTGCTTAGCTGAAGCGAAGAGCAGGTTCTGCAGTTCGTCCAGTTCGTTTAAAATCTCCGCCAGCTTCTCCTTTGTCTCCTGTTTGTCCAGGTCTTTGGGTGCGCGGGTGTCGATGTCCTTTAGTTTAATTTTTGCCATTCGCCGAATATTTAAGGCACAACGATTTAATCCAGGGATTACCCAGTTACCGGGACCCTACCTTGCGACAGGTTGAGGATGTACTTTTATGGCAATAATCCTGCCGAAGCCGGACAGGCGGAAATCGGACGGCGCCCAAGTCAGAGGGGCGCCAACAGTCCGATAGGGCGCTTATAGTCCGGCGTTAAAGTCGTGGAAGGGTTTATACGGACATGATCTCTTTTTCCTTTGCCTGGAGATGTTTTTCCACGAGTGTGATGTTTTTGTCTGTGATATCCTGGATCTCTTTTTCCGCATCCTTCGCTTCGTCCTCGCTGAGTCCGTCCTTCTGTAATTTTTTGATCTGCTCGATGGAGTCGCGGCGGATATTGCGGATGGCGACCTTGGATTGTTCGCCTTCGCCGCCGGCTCTTTTTACGAACTCTTTTCTTCTTTCTTCGGTAAGCGGGGGCATGAACAGCCGGATGATGTTACCATCATTCTGGGGGGTTACGCCCAGGTTGGCATTGATGAGCGCACGTTCGATGGGTTGGAGCATATTTTTTTCCCAGGGCTGGATGGTGAGGGTGCGTGCATCCATTGCAGATACGTTGGCTACCTGGTTGAGAACGGTAGGGCTGCCGTAATAGTCGACGGTGAGCCCTTCCAGCATCTGCGGGCTGGCCTTTCCGGCTCTAATCTTAACCAATTCACTTTCAAGGTGATTGAGGGCTTTTTGCATCATGTCCCGGGCATCTTCCAGGATCAGTTCCAAATCGTCTGACATAAATAATTATAATTGACAACGGTGCAAACCTACGTCAAAATCAATTATTTTTCCAGAGAATCAGTTATTCTGTTCCAGGATGGAGTCCTTTTTTAAGGAGACAAGCTGAGAGGCTTTGGTGAGCTGGGCATTCTCTTCCTGGGCCGTCTTGGCGACGAAAAGGCGAGGTCCGGGCAGCATGTATAGGATACCGGCTATCAGCGCGAAGAAGACCAGAAAAACGCCGAGAATGAGGTAGGTGCAATTGAGGGACCGCGCCATAAACACCAGCACGATCATCAGTAGATTTACGCTTACCAGGGTGAGGGTGATCGCCCTATGGGAAAAGCCCCGGTCCAGCAGGAGGTGGTGGATATGGTTCCTGTCCGGGCTAAAAGGGGAGCGCCGGTGGAGGATGCGGATGCCGAATACCCTGAGGGTGTCCAGCAAGGGGATCATGAGGATGGTGAACCCTACCGCGGGTGAGGCATTGATGGGGAAGTTCACGTCGGCGGTATTGGCGACGTTTATGAATTTGATGACTAAAATAGCATTGATGGTCCCTACGAGGAGTGAGCCGGTATCGCCCATGAAGATCTTGGCGGGCTGAAAATTAAAGATCAGGAAGGCCAGCAGGCTGCCGGCCAGGGAAAAGGCAAGCACCGCATAGGGAGAGAGCCCGACATAAAGAAAATAGATCCCAAAGATGACGGTGGAAAGGAGGCCGAGGCTACCGGCGAGTCCATCTATGCCGTCGATGAGGTTAAAGGAGTTGATGACTACGATGACGGCGAAATAGGTAAGCAGCAGACTGAACATTTCAGGAAGCTCGTAAACGCCGAGGAAGCCGTGCATGCTGCGGATCTGGATGTTGCCGTAGTAGATGATGATGAAGGCGGCGAGCACCTGGCCGATGAACTTCTTGACCGGGGAGATGACGAGGATATCGTCTTTGAGCCCCAGGAAGAATATGACGAAGGACGCTGCTATAAAATACTGAAGGTCAGCATATTGAGTAAAATGGAGGGTGAGCAGGCTACCGAAGATGAACCCGGCGAAAATGCCCAATCCACCCAGTGGGGTAATGGGGGTGAAATGTACTTTCCTGGCGTCGGGCATATCGAAAAGCTTCTTCATTTCCGCCACATTGATGACGGCTGGAATGGCAAGAAAAGTAACGGTAAATGAAATAGCTATTGAAAGTAGGACATCAAACATTCGTCTGATTTTGATTTCGTGAACAAAAATAAGAATTCTTTTATTATGCCACTAAGTTGAGGGTCAGTACAGGAAACTTTTTGTGACGGGGTCGCGTCCAGAATGAAGAATGAGACGGAAAGATACCACAAAAGTTTAATGGGACCAAACCCAAAATTAGGGTGACGAAAAGCAGCGAAAGGCAAAAACCGTTAGATTTGTCAAAAGGAATAACTAAACCAATTAATATGGCAGACTTAAAAGCAATCGCTTCGCAGATCAGAAGAGATATAGTAAGAATGGTTCATGGCGCGCAAAGCGGCCATCCGGGAGGTTCGCTGGGCTGTGCCGATTATTTTACCGCACTTTATTTCAAAGTTTTAAAGCACGACCCCAACTTCCACATGGATGGCAAGAACGAAGACATTTTCTTTTTGTCTAATGGTCATATTTCTCCTGTTTTCTATTCTGCGCTTGCCCGGTCTGGCTATTTCGATATCAAAGAAATGTCCACTTTCCGCAAGCTCAATTCCCGGCTGCAGGGTCATCCCACGACGCATGAGCATCTTCCGGGCATCCGGGTTGCCAGCGGTTCGCTGGGTCAGGGCATGAGCGTAGCCATCGGGGCGGCGCTGAGTAAGAAACTGAATAACGATAAAAATATTGTCTATTCTTTACATGGCGATGGCGAGTTGGACGAGGGGCAGAACTGGGAGGGGATCATGTTCGCGGCGGCCAAGCATGTGGATAATCTGATCTCCACGGTTGACTGGAATGGTCAGCAGATCGACGGGACCACGAAATCGGTGATGGACCTGGCTAATATCCACGCAAAATTTGATGCTTTCGGCTGGAATACGCTCGAAATGAATGGTAACGATATGGACGAGGTGCTGGCGACGCTGGACAAGGCCAGGGCTATGACGGGGCAGGGTAAGCCGATTGCCATTATGATGCATACGATAATGGGCAAGGGCGTGGATTTCATGGAGAATGATCACCACTGGCATGGTGTGGCGCCGAATGACGAGCAGCTGAAAAAGGCGCTTGCGCAGCTGCCGGAAACGCTGGGAGATTATTAATATTGAACGGCCCACTCTTCTGGTGGGCCGTTTAGCTTTTTAGGGAGATAGGTTGGGCAGCGGCCTTACGGGCGGGCAGCCAGGAGGCGAACACCGCTACGACGGTGATGGTCGACAGAACTAGGAGGAAGTCGGTGGGCACCAGCTTTACCGGGTAATAGTCGATGAGGAAGGAGCCGCCCTGTAAGGGGATGAGCTTGTATTTGATCTGCAGGGCGCAGATAAGGGAGGCCAGCAGGATACCGCCGATCCCGCCCATGAGCGCCAGCAGCAGCCCCTCGCTAAGGAAGATCTTTTGGATCAGCCCGTCGTTTGCGCCCAGGGCTTTCAGCACATGGATATCCGTTTGTTTTTCCCAGACCAGCATGGTCAGGGCTCCCACCATGTTAAATGCGGCAACGACAAGGATCAGGCTCAGCACAATATATATGACCCATTTTTCTGTTCTCATGACATTGTAGAGGCTTTCGTTCTGCTCGTAGCGGGTCTGCACGAGATAGTCCCGGCCCAGGGATCGGGCGATCGTCTGGCGGATGGGGATGGCTTGTTGGGGGTCGTCGATAGAGAGCTCGGCCCCGGTATATTCGTCGGGGCCCATGCCCGTCATTCTCTTGATGAAGTCCAGATTGGTGATGACATAATTCTGGTCGAACTCCTCCTGGATACGGAATATTCCCGAGGTGAGGAGGCCTTCGTGGTTGAAGGAGGTCATGGGGTCGGCGGTATAGTCCGTGCTTCCGCGCCGGAAAAGGTAGACGCCCAGCGGCAGGGCGCGATCGGCTTCTATCCCAAGGGTATATTCGATGCCTGAGCCCAGGATGGCCAGGGGCTGGTCGGGGGTGCCGATGTCGAATTTTCCTTTTTCGATCTTATTGCCTACACCTGATACTTTGAGAAAGTTGCTGTCTACGCCTTTGAGGTAGGCGGGCACGCGGATATCGCCGTTCTCCAGGATGCCTCTGTCCTGTGCGACCAGGGAAAGGGAGTGGACCCCGGATGTTCCGCGGAGCTTAGTTAGTTGCTGGGCGGTAAGCGTCAACGTTTTACCGGAGGCGGGGCTGATCTTGATAGCCGGATAAAAGCTGGTGTAAAGGGATTTCACCAGATCTTCGAAGCCGTTGAAGACGCTGAGCACTATGATGAGGGAGGCGGCGCCGACTACGATGGCCGTCATGCTGACCCAGGCAATGATATTGATCGCGTTGGTGGATTTTTTTGCACGGAAATAGCGCCAGGCGAAGAGCAGGTTCATTCGGGCGTCTCCTCCCCGGGCGGCTTTTCCTCGTTGATCTTGCGGAACAGCGCATTCATTTTGTCCGCGTGGTCCAGGGTGTCGTCGTGAAAATATTGGAGCGTGGGTATCCGGCGCAGCTGTTGCTTGACGCGGGCAGCGAGATCTCGTTTGATCTCCCAGCTACGGTCTTCGATCTTTTTAAGGGCTCCGGGTGTATCTTTTACCTGGAAGAAGCTCAGGTAGATCCGGGCTTCCAGCAGATCGGGCGTGACCTTTACGGCTGTCAGGGAGATGAGTCCGCCGTCTACCATGCTTAGGCCCAGGCGTTGGAATATATCGCTAAGCTCCTGCAGCAGGAGCGCACTTACCTGTTTTTGTCGTTTACCTTCTTGCATATCCTTTAACGTTCAAAATCTGTGGATTATCTTAAATTTGCCCCAAATTTACGGATTTCAGCATGAAGAAATTCTCGGTGATCTTACAGTATCTATCCAGATATAAGGGAAAGATAGTTGTATACATGATCTTTAACATCCTTTCCATCGTATTCGGGCTGATCTCCCTGGGCATGTTGAGCCCATTCCTATCGATCCTTTTTGGCGAAGGCGGTTCGGGTGGTTCTGCATCGCTGAACACCAACGCCATTGGCGGGCTCAAGAGCCTTTTGACGGATGTGATGCAGCACCACGACAAATCCACGGTACTGATAGTGATCTGTCTGCTGATCGTCATCAGCACGTTCCTGAAGAATCTTTTTTATTACTGGTCGTCGTATATCTCCTCCCCTATCCGGAGCGCTACCATAACTTTTTTGCGCAACGATCTCTATGAGAAGATACTGCTCCTGCCGATCGGCTATTTTACCGAAAGGCGAAAGGGCGATCTGATCTCCAGGATGACCAATGATATCTACGAGATCGAGAGCTCGGTGGTCAGTACGCTGGAAGGGCTTATCAAGGACCCGCTGACGATCCTGGGCTATCTGGCGTATATGATCTGGCTGAGTCCCTGGCTTTCGTTATTCCTGCTGATCCTGCTGCCGTTGACGGGTTTTCTTATCGGACGCATAAGCCGCACGCTGAAGAGGCAGTCCAAGGATGCGTCGGTCCGGCTTGGCGAGAGCCTTTCGGTGCTGGATGAAACGCTTGGCGGCATCCGGATCATCAAGGGCTTTGGGGCCGAGCTGCTGTTAAAGAATAAATTCCTGCAGATCAACGATACCCTCTATCATATCCGTAACAAGATGAATGCCCGGCGCGATCTGGCGTCGCCGCTGACCGAGGTGCTGGGTGTCGTGATCCTGACCATCATCCTGTACTATGGCGGGATGCTGGTGTTCCATAATCATGGCAAGGGTTTCTCCGGCGGCGATCTGATCTCGTACATTGCGGTCTTTGCAATGCTGATCAACCCGGCGAAGAATCTTTCCACCTCCATGTTCAACGTGCAGCGGGGCGCGGCCGCCATGGAGCGGGTAGAAGAACTGCTGAAGGCGCCTGTGACCATTCACGATGATCCACAGGCGAAAAAGCTGGAGTCCTTCAAGGAGAAGATCGAATTCAGGGGGGTTGGCTTTTCCTATGAGGATGCCGTGATCCTGGAAGATATCAACCTGGTGGTTGAAAAAGGAAAGACGATTGCGTTGGTGGGCAGCTCGGGTGCGGGGAAGAGCACGCTTGCCGACCTCATCCCGCGTTTTCATGATGTCACGGGCGGGAAGCTGCTGATCGACGGTGTGGATATCCGTGACTATTCTCTGAAGACGGTGCGGGAGCAGATGAGCATCGTTACGCAGGAGCCCATTCTCTTTAACGATACCATTGCCGCCAATATCGCGCTGGGCAAGCCCGATGCCACCCATGAGGAGATCGTCAGGGCGGCGGAGATCGCCAACGCCCATAATTTCATCATCGGGAAGGAGGAAGGCTATCAGACGAATATCGGTGACCGGGGAAACAAGCTCAGCGGCGGCGAGCGGCAGCGGCTCACCATTGCACGTGCCGTGCTGAAGAACCCACCTATCCTGATATTGGATGAAGCCACCAGCTCGCTGGATACGGAGAGCGAAAGGCTGGTGCAGGATGCTATCAACAAGATGATGGCGCATCGTACGAGCATCGTGATCGCCCACCGGCTCAGCACCATCCGGCATGCCGACGAGATCATCGTGCTGCAGAAGGGGCGTATTGTGGAGCGGGGGACTCATGATGAGCTGATGCGGCTGCAGGGCTTTTACAGGAAGCTGGTTGAGATGCAGGAAGTAAAATAAGACAGGTGGGCAACTGGGGCAGGCCTGCAAAAGGCCCCGGTGGAAACCAGGGCCGTCAGCTTCTGCTTTAAATGATAATTTACGACCCGAAAGTACCGCGGTCATTCTGAACAGGCTTATCTCAGGAGGCGCAAAAGCTATCCGGGAAGATTGGCAGCATCAAGCTTTCTATACTGGAGGGGGGAGACGCCGAATTGTTCCTTAAAGACACGGCTGAAATGCGTGGCGCTCTCGAAGCCGCAGTCATAGGCTATTTCATTCACATTTTTTTCCGAGGAGACCAGGAGGCTGCTGGCGTAGTCCAGCCGCTTCTTTACCAGCCATTTTCCCGGCGTAGTCTTGAACAGCCTGGAGAATTCCTTTTTAAAGATGGTGAGGCTGCGCTGGCTGATGCGGGCGAATTCTTCCAGGGAAAGGTTATAGCTAAAATTGGCTTCCATGATCTCCGGCAAGGGGGGCTTGCCGTCGTCGCTGATGCCGTTGAGGTAGGACAGCAGGCCGGTGTTGGCGGGGTTGGAAAGGATGGTAAGCAGGAGCTCCCGGAATTTGAGCTCCAGCAAGCTTTCTGCGGGCGGAGGCTGCTGAGTGAAGTAGGGCAACAGGCCGAGGAAGTAACCTTTAAGGAGGCTATCGGTTTGCAGGTCGATGAGGGTATCCGGCGGAAGGCTTTGTAGTTTCTGCAGGGGCAGCTGTGGGCGGCACTCTTTGAACAGCCGCCGGAGGTAGTCGTCGGAAACGCAAAATACGATGACCTTCCACTCCACATCGTGGAACCGGCCCTGGTTGAAGGCGCCTTTTTTCAGGAAGATGAGGTTGCCTTCCGTGAGCTCTTTAGAGACGCCAGGACGCGAGACGATCTTATGGCCCTCTACCGTATAGATGATGTGATTATAGGTGGTATAGAGGTCGACCCATTTTTCCATCTGCGGGCATTGGTAGTTGAACAGCAGTGCATCCTTTACGGCCAGCTGCCTGAAATAGGCAGGGTCAGACAGCATGGCGTCGTATACGTTAAGCATGGAGAAGCTGTTAGGTGTTGACTACCTAAATTTAAGCTATTTAGGGGTACCCTGCAAGTCTCTGATCACAGGTCGCTGTCGTCCGTCTCTTCTTCTTCGTCCGGGCTGCGGTGGCTTTCGCTTTTGTTGCCTGTCTGTTCCTGTTCGCGGTCCATCTGTTCGATGGCGACGGGTCTTTCTTTATCGTCGCCGATGAGGTAGCGGGAGAAATAGTCCGCCATGCGCCACCAAAAATATTCCGTCATTTCCCCGTAGCCGTGGCGTTGTCCCGGCAGCATGACCAGGTCGAAGCGTTTGTCGGCTTTTATCAGGGCATTCATCACCCGGATGGTATTGCCAGGGTGAACGTTGTTGTCGATATCGCCGGTGGACAGGAGGAGGTGGCCTTTGAGGTTTTTGGCCAGGTCGGCGTTCTTCTCGATGG
>JAMFRX010000509.1 GCA_026224995.1 Puia dinghuensis | reverse complement strand
GAACAGGTAGGCACCGAATGGCTCATACAGCAGAGCCGGGAGCTCAAGAAAGCAGGCGTTCCCGTATTGCACTATTATACGCTCGGCAAGCCCAAGCTTATCGAGACGGTAGTAAAGGCGACATTCTGATACTTATTTAGGGAGCTCGGCCACCACCTTATCCTCGACCTTTACCGGGTATTTCTTCTTCAGGTCGGCGATCCACTGATCCTCCAGCCAGTTCTGATAGTCATTGATCACGAAGCCCCTTGCATCCCGGAAGTTGCGCGGACTCCGGTCATGGTATACATTGAGGATATAAGCGAAGCTTACGGAATTGTCTGCGCTATTGGTAGTAAAAGGCGTATAGGCCAGCGGATTCAGTTCGAGCTTGCCCGGATTAGGTATCTGAGCTAGCTCATAACGCCCGGAATCGGCTTGAATAGAGGTAGCTCCGCTGTCTGTCATCTGCCGCCAGGCCGAAACGGGATGGGCGACCAGCCTTGCCTTTAACGTTTCCGCGATGGTTGCATTCTTGCAGGTGAACAGCAGCGCGTCTGAGCTGGCGTCCCACCAGTATTTATCCTTATGGGCTTCATAATAGTTTCTCAACCCCGCGCTATCGGTAGACGCCTTATCCCAGATCCTCCTTTGCATGATCTCGAACAGCAGGTTACCTTCCTTGAACTCGGTCAGCTGAAAGGCAAAATCCTGGTTATAGTCTTCCAGGTGACTGCGGTAGTAATCCTGTGCCATCCGCTCTATCCACCGGTCAAAAAGATCCTTATCAGCTTGCGGTCCGCCGGGCCTTTGACCCCTCACGGAACGGGTATAGTCCAGCCATTGCTTCAGGGTATAGCTCTGGCGGGTAAAAGAAAAGAGAACAGTGGAATAGTTCATGCCGCGAAAGCTGGAGAGGCCTGTATTCCGCATGGCGCTGTCGGTAAAGGCCCATAAGTCCAATTCGGAGAATTCGGCCCGGTGGAACTCCGCCTGCTGCTCTATCCGGCTCAACAGGGCCTTGCGGGAGACCTCGATGCGCGGATCGTTCAGCACCTGCTGCTTCAGCTGGGCGGCCGTCGCTTCGTCATACTGGCGGGGAAAGGGTTTCCGGGCGATGCGCTTCAGAATATGGTAGCCGTAAGGGCTTGCCAGGGGCTCGCTGATGGCGCCATCCTTGTCCAGGGAGAAAGCCGTCGCTTCAAAGGTAGAATCATAGCGGCCGATGCCAAATTCGGGCAGCTCGCCCCCGGTCTGATAGGTGAGGTTGTCGCCGCTGCTGGCGCGGGCCAGGGCGGCAAAATCTCCGCCGGCACGCAGCAGCGCATAGATCGAGTCCGCTTTATGCCGGACCAGGTCCTGCACGGACCCCGTGGCGCCCGGCGGGAAAGACAGCAGGATCTGCGCCACTTTTATCCGGCCCAGTGCCTTCCTTTCGCCCGCATTGTAAAAGATATGATAGCCGCCCCTCGTACGGTATGGCTTCGAGAAATGTCCGGCAGGCAGAGAATAAGCAAGGCTTTCCAGCTCGTAGGGGAGCGTAAAAACAGTGATATAGCCCACATCGCCGCCATTGGTCTTGACGGAAGGATCTTCCGAATACTGCAGCGCCACCTCCTTGAATTTCTTGCCTTTCTTTAACGCCATGTATGCCGCCGCCGCTTTTTCAGCGGCCCTCAGCGTATCGGTAACAGTAGGATTTTTGGGTAACGGGATCAGGATATGAGCAAGTCGGATATCCTTCTGCCCGCGTTCGAAGACCTCCTTTACCAGCCGGTCCTGGCTGCTTTCGTCTTTCAGATAGGTCTCGGCTACCTGTCCACGGAAATTCTGCAGCTCCGTACGCTGGGCAGGCAGGGTGTCGAGCCTGGCGTCATAGGCAGCCCTGACCTTTAATTTATAACGGATATATAGATCCAGGTAGTCCCGGTAGGACTTTTCCGTGGCCTTTTGCCGGGCATTATTCTTACTGTAAGCTTTTAGGAACTCGTCCTTGCCGACCCCCGTGCCGTCGACGGTAAAAAGGGTTTGTGCATGAACGCCGGACAACAGGAGAAAAAGAAGGGAAAGAAGAACGAACTTTTTGACCGGTAAGCTCATATCAGTTGGATTTTGTTTGGCGCATTTTCAGGTTTATGACTTCATCAAGCTGCTGATAGGAAAGTTTCTTGGCTATTATGCGTTTGTCTTTATCCAGTAAGTAGAGGATGGGGGTCTGATAAACGTCGTACATCTGCCGGTATCCGGGCTGCCCCGCCTTTTCCACACTGTCCCGATGCGCCGTAGTCTCATAAACGTGTATCCAATCGGTTAAATTGTGATCCTTAATGAATTGCATCCAGGCCTCCTTTCCGCCGTCCACCATCACCCCGTAGACCTTCACTCCCTCCTGCTTCCATTTAGCCTGGAAGATGGAGTCCAGCTTTGGCACGATCTCCTTGCAATGGCTGCAGGTCGGGTCCCAAAAGCAGATGACGGTAAAAGGGGCATTGATAGCATATAGCGGCCGCGGAGCACCCGTGGTGTCCACCATCTCCAGGTTGGCGGCAGGCTGCCCTATCAGATTCGCCATCAGGCTATAAGCCCTGTCGTTCAGGAATTTCCGGTATTTGTCCGTGAAGAACTCCGCCTGCCCGGTATTAATGTATTTTTCAAACAGGTGAACGAAGATCGCATCCTGCCCCATGTATTCCGGATTCACATACTTCTGAACGAAAAAGACCAGCAGGTACTGGAACATCGGCTTGCTGACCCTGGCCTGCAGGAGCATCATATCCGCCTCGCGCTCGACGGAATCCGCCTGCGGCGGGGTAAGGTCCCGGAAATACCGCTCCAGCCGGGGCTCGAATACCGGCGTTCGTGTCAGCCGCTCGTCCGTAAAGTCGACCCCGTCCCAATAGTGCGTCTTGTAATATCGATAAGCAAAATTGCTGTCGTATTTAGCGCCTGGCGGCTGGGCCGGCACCACTGGCTCCTTCAACAATCTAAAAAGGCTGGCCAGCAGGGAGTGTGGATACTTCGCTATCAGCTCTTCGCGATAATGCTGCAGCTCGCCGTTCTGCTGCTTCAGCTTCTCCCTGATCCGCGCCGAATCGGCTTTGGTATGCGCCCCGGCAAGCTCCTTCTGGGATGCGGTTATCTCCAAT
>JAMFRX010000508.1 GCA_026224995.1 Puia dinghuensis | reverse complement strand
GGTGATGTCATCCAGAAGGTCGCGCAGGGGAGTTCGGAGCCGGTGGATATGGCCGGTTATTTCACCGAAGACGCCATCAAGATCATCCGCGGCACCAAGGGTACCGAGGTCCGGTTGTGGCTGAAAAAGCCCGATGGGTCGGTGAAGCTGGTATCGTTGATCCGCGACGAGATCGTTCAGGATGAGCTGACGTTTGCCCGCAGCGCCATCGTCAACTCGCCCAAGGGCAAGATCGGGTATATCTATCTGCCCGAGTTCTATGCCGATTTCGACAATCCCAAGGGCAGCCGTTGCAGCATCGATGTAGCGCGGGAGATCCTCAAATTAAAAGAACAAAAGGTCGACGGCATCGTCCTCGATCTGCGGGATAATGGTGGTGGCTCGCTGATGGATGTCGTCCAGATGGCCGGCTATTTCGTGGAGCAGGGCCCTATCGTCCAGGTGCGTGACCGGGACGGCAAGCCTTCGATCCTGCCCGATCATGATAAGAGTGTATTGTACGACGGGCCGTTTGCCGTAATGGTGAACGAGCTGAGTGCTTCCGCTTCGGAGATCTTTGCCGCCGCCATCCAGGATTATCACCGTGGGGTGATCATCGGCAGCACGTCTACTTATGGCAAGGGTACGGTTCAGCGCCCAATTGGTCTTGACAAGAGCATGGGGTTTATGGATTCCAACAGCGATCTGGGCACTCTGAAGCTCACCTTACAGAAGTTCTACCGTATCAGCGGCGGATCGACACAACTGAAGGGCGTTGCCTCCGATATCGTGCTCCCGGACATCTACCCGGACATATATGAATACAGCAAGATCCGTGAAAAAGATAACCCCGATGCCTTACCCTGGGACGAGATCGCCAAGGCTGACTATACCCCCTGGAAGTACGCCTATGACCTCAAGACCCTCGAAGGCATGAGCGCCGATCGGATGAAAGGCAATAACAGCTTTAGCCTGATCCGTCAGGACGAACAGTGGCTGAGCAGCATCCAGGACAAGGTTTACCCGCTGAGCCTGACTAAATACCGGGACGAGCAGAAACAGGTAAAGGCAACGGTGAAACAGATCGAGACCCTGAGCAAGCTGCCGGCTGGCAGTGAGCTGAGCGTGGCAGCCTTACCGCAGGACCTGCATAAGTATGACGACGACAAGAACAAGAATGACCGCTTCCAGGCTTGGCTGAAGGAAAAGAAAACAGACGTTTGGCTCGGAGAAACGGTGAATGTTCTGGATGATATGATCGCGCAGAAAAACCTGGTATACAATAGATAAGAAGGTTTATCTCGACTAATACAAAAGGGGCTCACTCAAAGTGGCCCCTTTTTATTTATATTTTATTCGCGAACAGCGCTATCACGGAGCCCAGGATGGCGATCAGTCCCAGGGAGACGCGTAGGCTGGAGGCCTGCGCAATGAAGCCGATAAAGGGGGGACCGAAGAGGAAGCCCAGGTAGCCGATGGTGGAGACGGCAGCCAGAGCTACGCCTGGTGAGAGGACGCGGGACTTGCCGGCGGCGCTGTAGACCAGCGGGACGACGGAGGAGACGCCGGCGCCTACCAACAGGAAGCCTATGAGGGCGGGCAGCAGCCAGGGGAAGAGGATGGCGATCAGCAGGCCGGCGGCCGTGAGGATCCCGCTCAGCTGCAGCATGCGGCGGATGCCCCAGCGTGTTGCCAGCCAGTCGCCCAGGAAACGTCCGGCGGCCATGGTGCACATAAAGGCCGTCAGCCCCAGACCTGCCAGCAGCTTCGGCGGCAGGATCACCTTTTGAAAATAGACGTTGCTCCAGTCGAACATAGCGCCTTCGCAGATCATAGAGCAGAAGGCGATGATGCCGAGGTTGATGAGTGAGCGGTCGGGCCAGGCGAAGATGGGGCGGTTACCACCCTCATCCGGGCGGGAGTCGCTGGGGACGAGGTTGCGGGACATCATAGCTACGATCACCCAGGCCAGGCCTGTGATGATCATAAAATGCTGCCAGGGAAGCCAGCCCAGGCTGATGAAGGCATTGCCGATGGAGGCGCCGGAGAAGCCCGCCAGGCTCCAGAGGCCGTGATAGGAGGCCATGATCGTGCGGCCATACAAGGCTTCCGTTCCTATGGCTTGGGTGTTGATGGAAATGTTAAGGAGGTTGCCGCACATGCCGAAGCAGAAGAGGCAGGCGACCAACTGCCAGGTGGTGTCGACCATGCCCAGCAGGGGCAGGATGGAAGAATAGAGCAGGGCGCCGATGATAGCGATGGGGCGGCTTCCGAACCGGGCTACGAGCCACCCCGCCAGGGGCAGGGAAGTCATCAATCCCACGGGTAATCCCAGGAGCACGCCACCCAGGGAGCCGTTATTGAGGTGCAGCTTCTGCTGGATGTTAGGAATACGGGACGCCCAGGAGGAAAAGCAGAATCCGGCCAGGAAGAAATAGGCGCTCACGGCAATGCGATGCATCCGCTGGGGCGACAGGGAAGGGGGATAGCTCATTGCCTCAAAGGTAACGCTCTTCCAGGATACGTATATGGTGCGCCACATGGCCTGGCAGGATGTAGCCGATGGTAAAGGCATTCAGCGGCTTTTCCCGGACCGTGCCGACGAAGCGTAGCTGCTCGTCGGACAGCGGGTCGAAAAAGTATTGGGTAGAAGCGCGGACGGCCTTGAACTCCTCCACCAGATCTTTCCAGCTGCGATCGGCGCTACCGTCGTGTGCGGCCCATAGGTTCTCGTCCCAGCCCGGAAGCGGGGTGGGGTCCATCCGGGACAGGCGAAGGGCGCGGTAGGCGAATACCCGTTCGGCATCGATTACATGCTGCAGCGTTTGCCGGATGGTCCATTTGCCTTCGGCATAGGCGTAGTCGATCTTCTTGCGCGGGATGCGTTCCAGCAGCTTCCGGAATTGTTTGGTATTCTTCCGGATAGCCTCGCGGAAATCGTTGTCGGTAATAAGATCGACGTACGATTGATAGATGTCTGCGGGGATGATCTCGGATCTGGGGATCATGGTTTAGTTGTTCGCTTCGTTATGTAATGAGGAGTGTTGATCGGGCTTTCTTTTTTGCCGGTGCTGATGGCCGAGGCCAGCTTCATTGCTTCGTAGGCGTTCAGTATGCCGCCGGACTTGGAGATATCAGCCAGGCTGACCAGCTTGTCTTCCGAGCCCGGGACTTTCACTTTCGTGGGTGGCGGAACGGCCGACTTCTCGATGCAGTATTTCACCTGCTGCGGGGTCAGATTGGGGTAGTATTCCAGGAGGAGCGCTGCCACGCCGGTGACGACGGGGGCAGCCATGCTGGTACCCTGCAGGTTCTCGTATTTGCTGCCCGGTACGGTGGAATAGATGCGGGTGCCGGGGGCGAAGACGTCGACCTCTGCCTTACCATAATTAGAGAAAGAGGCGGTATAGCTGGAGAAGCCGGGCTCTGCGAGCGGGTCGCTGCTGGCGCCTACCGTGATCCAGTTGGACGCAGTATACGTTGAATGGCGGAAGTGCGGGCTGGGGAAATTATCCGTCGAGTCCACATCTGCATTGTCATTACCGGCGGCGTGCACGAGGAGCACGCCTTTGCTTTCGGCATACTTCACGGCGGAGTCTACCCAGGGTTTTTCCGGGGAGAGGTTCTTGCCGAAGCTCATGTTGATGACGCGTGCGCCATTGTCGACGGCATAGCGGATGGCGAGGGCGATGTCCTTGTCGTGTTCGTCACCATTGGGGACGGCCCGGATCATCATGATGCGTACGTTGTCGCAGATGCCGTCGATACCGATCCCGTTGCCTCTTTCGGCGGCGATGATGCCGCTCACATGGGTGCCATGCAGGGGTTCTCCGGCCATCACGTCGTTATTGCCATAGTAGCGGTCGCTGAAATCCGTCTCGTTATCCTTAACGATCTCATGACGGGCATCCTTGGGGGCCGATTCTTTTACGGCCGCCTTCTTCTCTTCCGAGCTTACCTCTTCGGTGAAGTCGCTGATGAACGCCTTGTTGGTCCAGTCCATGATCTTGTTGGCCTTGAACATATAGAGGAACCAGGTTTTGGCGCTCTTGGTTTCAGATGTGCGGGTCTGGAAGGTATCCAGGTCGTTGCCGGTGTATCGACATCCAATGCAGCCCGGGAACATTTGTCTATTGGGACAAAGGCTATGGGGATCAGCTCCCGGACCAACCTTTTGTCCCGGCGGCCCTCGTCATCACGCGGGTGATCTCTCTGC
>JAMFRX010000507.1 GCA_026224995.1 Puia dinghuensis | reverse complement strand
ATCGGAAAGGGAACCATTACATTTAAAAGCACGACGCCTAAAAGATTAGCTGCCAAGAATGACCTTGTTTTCCTGGCCATTCAGGCTCTGATAGAATTGGGCGAAAAAGGTAGGACAATTAAAACAACGGACAAACTGGCTGCAGTTTTGAAAAAAGCGGGCCCTTCGGTCATACGTGAAGGTGCGAGATCGGCGCCTAACAGGGTAGCAAGGACGCTTTATGCTATTGCAGACAAAATTGAAAACAATGGTTGAGTTCCTTGAACTGCCGGAAGCGACGCGTCGCCAGATAATAGAGCAGGTGAATGCCCGCACGGGAATGAGCGTAAAAGCCATTGAGAAGGATTGGTGGGTCACTCTTGTTTTAAGAGCGCTCTTTTCGTTGCCCATGCGGGAGCACTTTGTATTTAAAGGTGGTACATCGCTGAGCAAAGCCTGGAAATTGATCCAACGGTTTTCTGAGGATATCGACATAGCCCTTTCCCCCGAGGCATTTGGTCGGGAATATCTTTTGGCTCCCAGCCATAGTTATGTAAAAATGCTCAAAAGAGAAGGATGTGCTTATACGAGTGCCATTATTAAAAATGAGCTGCAAGCTCAACTTTTTGCTATGGGCTTGCCGCAAGATCTAATTTCCATAGAGGTGGAAGAGGTGAGACCCGAACTGCCGGATAAGGATCCGCAGACATTATTTGTTCGCTACCCTTCTCTTTATGACCCGAGTATCTATGTTGCCGAAACGGTAAAAGTGGAATTTGGCGTTCGTTCCCTTAAAGAGCCTTTTGCCGACGTGGAGATCCAGTCGATAATAGCTGAGGTATTTCCTACCCGTGGCTATGCAGAAAGTCCCTTTTCTGTAAGAGCCGTTGAGCCCCGCAAGACTTTTGTGGAAAAACTAATGTTGCTGCATGAGAAATTTGCAAGTGGGGAAGAAAATATCGTTGTGGCCGAAAGACAGTCCCGCCATTTGTCAGATCTGGTGAGAATGATGAAGCGGGGCATTGCGCAGCAGGTATTTGATGATCCGGGCCTATATACGGTTTTGCTGCAACATCGCAGATATTACGTACGGTTAAAAAACGTAGATTATGATGGTATGCAGATGGAGCATTTATGGATCATTCCGCCGCGGGCGGCCATGGAAAGCTTTCGTAAAGATTATGAGACGATGCGGTTAGAAATGCTCTATGGAGAGTCACCGGATTTCGATACATTGATCGATGAGCTTAGATTACTCAATGGAATGATCAATAGGGGGAGCCAGCAAAACAATAATGAATAAAAATAAAATGAAATCATATGCAGATCATTAATCCGGCAACGGAAGAAATTATCGGCCAGGTAGCGGAGGACACAGAAGCCACGGTGAACGAAAAATTTGCGGCCCTGCGTGGCGGGCAGCCCGGCTGGGGGGCGGTTTCGGTGGAAGAACGGGTGGCTTGCATAGGCAGGTTTTGTGACGCGCTGGATGCGGAGAAGGAGGAGCTGGCAAGGACGCTGACAGCCGAGAGCGGCAAGCCTTTGCAGCAGTCGTACAACGAGCTCAATGGGGCCAGGAGCAGGATAAAGTGGCTGATGGAGCATGCTGCGCAATGGCTGGCGGAGGAATGGATAGTAGCGGAGGGAGCTACGAGGGAGAAGATCGTGTACGAGCCTTTGGGCATCATCGCCAATATCTCTGCCTGGAACTATCCCTACCTGGTGGGGGTGAATGTGTTCATACCTGCGTTGCTGGGGGGCAATGCTGTACTCTACAAGCCTTCGGAATATGCGACGCTTACGGGGTTGCACATTCAGCGGCTGCTTCACGGGGCCGGTGTCCCGGAGAATGTGTTCCAGCTGGTGGCCGGAAAGGGGGCTGCGGGGGAATGGCTGCTGCAGCTGCCGCTGAACGGCTATTTCTTTACCGGGAGCTACCGGACGGGCAGGATCATAGCCGAGAGGGTGGCGTCGAAGCTGGTGCCTTGCCAGCTGGAGCTGGGGGGGAAGGACCCTTTGTATGTGATGGATGATGTAGCCGATGTGGAGAAGGTGGCGGCGGCGGCGTTGGAAGGGGTGGTTTACAACAATGGCCAGAGCTGTTGTGCGGTGGAGCGGATCTATGTGCAGGAGGGGGTATATGATGCTTTTGTGCGGGCGTATACGGAGCAGGCGCGAAAGCTGGTGATCGGCGATCCCATGGATGCGGCTACGGAAATCGGTCCGTTAAGCCGGCCCGGCCAGTTGGAGTTCCTGCTGGGGCAGATCGGCGATGCGGTGGGCAAGGGGGCGAAGCTGGTAGCTGGCGGCAACCGGGTGGAGCGGAAGGGGTATTTTATCGAGCCGGCTGTGCTGGTAGATGTGGATCACCGGATGAAGGTCATGACGGAGGAGTCTTTTGGGCCTGTAGTGGGCATTCAGCGGGTGAAGGACGATGCCGAGGCGGCGGAGCTTATGGGGGATACGGAATATGGGCTGACGGCGGCGGTCTATTCTGCCAGCTATGAGCGGGCTGAAAATGTGATGCGGCAGGTGAATACGGGGACGGTCTATTGGAACTGCTGTGACCGGGTGAGCGCTGGTCTGCCCTGGTCGGGGAGGAAGCATTCGGGCTTGGGGATGACCCTGTCGTACCAGGGGATACGGGCTTTTGTGCAGCCGAAGGCGTATCATATCCGGGGGTAGCCACATTATTCACCCCCTGTGTATATCTAAGTATGGGATTTTTCCCTGCTATTTTATAACATTATGCCACGATCATTCTTCCGGCCCTGAGGCCTCGGGGCTATTAAAAATAGTGATGGGGAAGTAAAACATGAACCTTCGCCGCCTGGTGGAGGTTTTTTGTATAAAAATAAGAGGGCAATAGAAATTGCCCTCGCGTCACGGCTTTGTGACCATTCAAAACTAAAAATTTATAGGAAACAGAGAGTTAAGTCCAGTGCTGATAATTGTCAAATTTACCATTCTCGTGGGATTATACAAACCATTGGACCTACTAATTACGGGCTTAGTCCAAAAAATAACTGTCTTCGTGTATCTGTTACGCAGTGAGTTATGGCGTGGACTGGTTCCGGGAACGATTGCGTAGATTTTTTCGGCGGCGGGCTTGGGGCCAGGTGGCAGATGAAAGTGGCAGGTGGCTTTGGTGCAGGTGGCATTGGGCGGGCAGGGCTGCGGGGTGATGGGACGCAGGTGTTTGAGTAGGCAGGGGGCCGGTGACAGGTGGCAGGTGGCTTTGGGTGGGCAGGGTTTGCGGGGCGCCAGGGCGTAAGTGATCGGTGCGGCAAGGCGCGACTCTTAAAGCAACAGCTTATCCGGGTTTGGGATGAAGTTCAAGAAGGCCTGGAAGTTGGCCTTGTACTTTCGTTTATCCAATTTGTAGTAGAAGGCCCCTTTTTTGGAGTTGGCCTTATCTTTTTCCTTTTGTTTGATGAGCAGTTCGGTGGACAGCACTTTGCGGCTGAAGTTGCGGTTATCGAAGGTGGTGTCGTAGATGCCCTGGTAAAGTGTTTGGAGCTGGGGGATCGTGAATTTTGCGGGTAGCAGCTCGAAGAGCAGGGGGTGGAGGGCGGCTTTATAGCGGAGCTGTTTTTTGGCTATTTCCACCATCTTTTTGTGATCGAAGATGAGATCGGGTGTTTTCTTGAGGAGGACCCATTCCGCGTGGTATTCGTTGCTGAGCTGTTTTTCGTATTGATGGATATCGATGAGGGCGAAGTAGGCGATGCTGAGGGTACGTTCTACGGGGTCGCGTTCGGTTTCGCCGAAGGCTTTGAGCTGTTCGAGGTAGACGCCTTCGAGGCCGGTGAGCTTTTTGAGGATGCGGTTGGCGGCTTGTTCCAGGCTTTCCTCGCCCTGGAGGAATCCGCCCATGAGGCTCCATTTGCCTCTTTCCGGCTTGAGGCCGCGTTGGATAAGGAGGAGCTTGATGTCGGCCCCGTCAAATCCGAAAATGATACAGTCCACGGCTACGAGCATACGGGTTTCACCCGGATAACGATTCATGAGATGAGAATTAGTGTTGATGGTCCTGCGGACCGATGGGTCCGTTTTGTTGGCCGTGAAAGTAAGACTTTTCACCAGAATTTTACATAAAGGCCCATCAGGATCGCCAGGGTAACGATTATGAGCACCATTGTCGAGGGTTTTATTTTGAACATTTCCTTGTCTAGCTGGAAGGCTTTGGCGTTGATCCTGGGTCCGCCGAGGCTGATGCCGATCATCACGATCATGGTGAAGAGGAAGGCCAGTCCCATGCAGATGAGGAAGGGGATCTGCCAGACGGTGACTATGGCGCCATTCTGTTCTACCTGGGTGGGGAAGGCGGTGTAGAGCCAGGTTTCGTGTCCCAGCACCTGGGGGGCGAACTCGTTGAAGAAGACGCAGAGGACGAAGCCTGTGATGAGGCCGGCTATGGCGGCGGCGCCGGTGGTCCGTTTCCAGAACATGCCTAGGAGGAACATGGCGAAGACGCCCGGGCTGATGAAGCCGGTGTATTGCTGGATGAAGGTGAAGCCGCCTTTGCCGCCGATGCCGAGGAGGTCTTTCCAGGTGAAGAGGATGCCTACGAACATAGAGATCACCACGGCGAGGCGACCGGTCCACACCATTTTTTGTTCGTCGGCTTCTTTGTTGAAATATTTTTTATAGACATCCAGGGTGAAGATCGTAGAGATGCTGTTGACCTTGCCTGCGAGGGAGGAGACGATGGCGGCGGTGAGGGCGGCGATGGACAGGCCTTTCAGCCCTGCGGGCAGGAAGCCGAGTACGGCGGAATAGGCGTAGTCTTTCCGGCCGTCGGCCAGGTGGAGGTGGCCGTTCTTGTAGAGCACGAAGGCGGCGATGCCGGGCAGCATGACGATCACGGGCATGAGCAGCTTGAGGAAGCCTGCGAAGAGGATGCCGGTGCGGGCGGTCTGGAGGTTGGCGCCGAGGGCCCGCTGGGTGATGTATTGGTTGCAGCCCCAGTAGTTGAGGTTGACGATCCACTGGCCGGCGACGTACATGGCGATGCCGGGCAGGACGAGGTATTTGTCGATATCCAGCTGGCTGGAGGCTTGGGTGGGTTTGTGGAAGATCATGCGGAAATGTTCCGGGGCATCCTTCATAAGCGCGTTGAAGCCTGCCAGGGCGCTGTCGCCGAGTCCGAAGCTTTTAGATACGACGGTGAGGGCGAGATAGGAGGTCGCGAGGCCGCCGATGATGAGGACGCCTACCTGGATGACGTCGGTGAAGCCGATGACCTTCATGCCGCCCAGGGTGATGAGCAGGGAGAAGATGGCAAGGGCGATCATAATGATGTGAAGATTGTCTCCGCCGACCAGTCCATTAATAGCGACGGCGCCCAGATAGAGTATGGAGGTGAGGTTGACGAAGACGTAGAGGAGCAGCCAGAAGATTGCCATGATGAGGGCTACGGTCTCGT
>JAMFRX010000011.1 GCA_026224995.1 Puia dinghuensis | reverse complement strand
GGTACCGGCGCTTTGGGCGATATGGGCTGTCATCTGATAGACCCGGCCTTCAAGACCGTGGGCCTGGGCTATCCCAGCGAGGTAGAATGCAGCATGAGCACTACTTTCCAGGTGATGTGGGATGCTATGGATCATCCCGACAGCTGTCCCGTTTCTTCCTACGTAAAGATGAAATTCCCCGGCAAGACGGGTAAGCCGGATGTGGAGCTCCACTGGATGGACGGCGGCATCCGCCCGGCCCGGCCCGACGAACTGGGTCCGGACGAGCCCATGGGCGACGGTGACGGCGGCGCCATCATCACCGGAACGAAAGGCAAGATCATGTGCGGCACCTATGGCCATCGGCCGACCCTGCTGCCGACCTCGAAGATGCAGGGACTGAATGTCCCGCAGACGCTGGCGCGGGTGCCGGAAGGACATTATGTGTGGGTGAATGCCTGCATCGCGGGATATGGACAGAAGGAGCTGAGCTCTCCCTTTGAGTACGCCGGCCCATTGACGGAGACGATCCTGATGGGTAACCTGGCGCTGCGGAGCTATAATATCAAAGGGCCTAACGGCAAGGGCTATCCCGGCCGTAAGAAGCTTCTATGGGACGCCGTGAATATGAAGATCACCAACTTCGACGAAGCCAATCAATTCGTGAAACGCGAGTACCGGCAAGGTTGGAAGCTAGGGGCATAAACGATAAAAAAAACCCACCGCCTGGTGGGTTTTTCTTTTATTCGTTAAGCAGCTTTGCGAGGTCGAGCAGCTCTTTTTGCTTGTAGGCATTTCGTTCGTCGTCGAAGCATTTGCTGAATTCCTCCAGGGCCGTTTGGATGATGCGGTAGTGGGAGAGTGGCTTGAAGTAAGAAGCGACGGGCGGAACGGAGATGCGCTTGAAATAGCTCTCCACGTCTTTATGGGTGAAGACCTGTCCGCTGGTCGGGTCGATAAAGAACTCGATGCGCTGCATGGGGCTCAGCTTCTCGGGGTTCTCGTCGTAGTAGGGTTTGATATAGGCCAGGACAAACTGGCGAGGGATATTGATCGCCTTTACCGGAATGTCCAGCAGCTCGCTGAGCAGCAGGTAAAGGATGCCGTTGGTAATGGAGTTTCCCCGTTTCGTTTCGACGAGCTTGTTGATCATGAACTCTTCGGGGTGCTGATAGGCTCTTCCGTTCCCTTGAGGCCGTAATAGTTGTACAGGATGCTGGTGACGACATGCACCTGCTCCAGCGGCGTGAGGTAGCTGTTCAGCTCCAGCCAGATGTTGCGGCGAAGCTTTTCCACTTCCTGCAGCACGGGTGTAGTGACCAGCTCGGGATACTGAAACTTGGCCACCAGCAGGGAGGCTGTCAGGAGATCCTGGTAGCTGCTGCTCTTCCAGTGAGTAAAGTCTTCCGTAAGATCGTGGTAATGCAGCTTGTGGATCAGCAGCTCTATACGTTCCTGCACGTCGCCGCTGATGGTGTTCTCCCACAGGTCTTCCAGATTTGGGATAATGCCTCTGCCATAGCTCACGATGCGGCTGCTAACGGAGTCGAAGACTTCCAGGTCGGGGTCGTCGATCAGATGGAATAGTGCTTGTATTTCTCTATTTTCCTGCATGGTTTTTCGGGTCTTAGCCGATACAAAGGTAAGATCGGCGAAGTTTATAAGAGTATAATAGGATTCTTATCCACACTAACGCCCTAAATGTTCATTAAATTGCGTGCCAAAAGGGACTCCTAATTTCCTTTTTTCTTGCGCGGAACCCTTTTCGGCGGGTTGGCCTTGACATCTTCGATGATGGCTTTGACCTCTTCCAGGGTAAGATCGGCTGCAGTCTCCTGCTTCTCCTTCGGCAATTTATAATTGCGTAATCCCTGCTTTATGTAGGGGCCATAGGGGCCACGCAGCAGCTGTATCTTTTCTTTTTCGAAGATCTTGATGGTGCGCTGTTCCTTCGCGGCTCTTTTTTCTACCACCATGGGCTGGGCCAGTTCGAAGCTGATGGTATACGGATCGAACTCTTTACCCAGCGAGTAGAATTTGCTGTCGTGGGCGATATAGGGACCAAAGCGGCCTATGTTGACAGTTATATCTTTCTCCTCGAAAATGCCGAGATTTCGGGGCAGGCGGAAGAGCTCCATCGCTTCGTCGTAGCTGATGGTCTCGATGCTTTGGGTATTCTTGAGCTTTGCAAAACGCGGCTTCTCTTCGTCGCTGACGTCGCCGATCTGAACCATGGGGCCATAACGGCCCATGCGGGCGACGACCTTTTTACCGCTTTGTGCATCGATGCCAAGCTCTCTTTCGCCTTTGATGCGTTCGGCGTTCTCGATGGTATTGTCGACGTCTTTTTTGAAAGGGTTGTAGAAATCATCGATCATCTTACTCCACACCATTTTGCCAGCGGCCACCTCGTCAAATTCTTCTTCTATCCGGGCCGTGAAATGGTAGTCCATGATATCGTCGAAGTGCTGTTTGAGGAAGTCTGTCACCACCAGACCGAGGTCGGTGGGGAATAATTTGGACTTTTCCGCGCCGGTGTTCTCCTGTTCCGTGATCTTTTCGATGCGATCCTTCTTGAGCAGGAGGATGCGGAAGTCGCGCTTCACGCCTTCCTTGTCTCGTTTTTCGACATAGCCTCTTTTCAGGATGGTAGAGATCGTGGGTGCGTAGGTGGAAGGGCGGCCGATGCCCAGCTCTTCCAGCTTCTTGACGAGGCTGGCTTCCGTATAACGGGGCAGGGCGCGGGAGAAGCGTTCGGTGGCCTTCATTTCCGTAAGGGGCAGCTGCTGTCTCACGGCGAGCGGCGGCAGCATTCCTTCCTGTCCTTCTTCTTCCGTGCTTTCCTCTTCGTCGCGGTCTTCATTGTATACTTTCAGGAAACCGTCGAACTTCAAGACCTCGCCGCTGGCGGTGAGCTCTTCTTTATTCGTGGAGACCTGGATCTTGGCGATGGTCTTCTCCAGCTCGGCGTCGGCCATCTGGCTGGCCATGGTCCGTTTCCAGATGAGCTCATAGAGGCGGCGGCAGTCGGCATCGTCGACCGTCATCGCATCCATATAGGTGGGGCGAATGGCTTCGTGCGCTTCCTGGGCGGACTCGTTCTTGTTCTTGAACTTCCGGGGCTGGTGGTATTTTTTGCCGTACTGGCTGGTGATCTGGCTGGCGGCGGCATCCATGGCGAGCTCGCTGAGGTTGACGCTGTCGGTACGCATATACGTGATCTTACCGCTTTCGTATAGCTTCTGGGCCAGCACCATGGTGCGGCTGACGCCATAGCCTAATTTCCTGCTGGCTTCCTGCTGGAGGGTGGAAGTGGTAAAGGGGGCCGCAGGTGTTTTCTTGCCGGGCTTGACCTGGATGTCCGTGACCGTATAGTCGGCGCCGACACAGCTTTGGAGGAAGACCTCGGCATTCTCGGCGGTGGCCTGCTTCTTTCCTTCTGCGCTGAAGGTAACGGTCTTGCCGCTGACGTCTTTGGCGGTGAAGAATGCCTCTATCTTAAAGGAGCTTATGGCGGTGAAGGCGTTGATCTCACGCTCGCGTTCGGCGATGATCCGTACGGCGACGCTCTGTACCCGACCTGCGCTCAAATTGTTCTTCATGCTCATCTTACGCCAGAGCACGGGACTGAGCTCGAAGCCCACGATGCGGTCGAGCACGCGGCGGGCCTGCTGGGCGTTGACGAGGTTCATATCGACCAGGCGGGGCTTGCTGACGGCCGACTGGATGGCGGGTTTGGTGATCTCGTGGAAGACGATGCGTTTGGTAGTGGCGGGGTCGAGGCCAAGCACTTCGCATAGGTGCCAGGAAATGGCTTCCCCTTCGCGGTCCTCGTCAGTCGCGAGCCATACTTCGCCCGATTTCTTGGCGCTGGATTTTAACTCTTTGACAACCTTTTCTTTATCTTCCGGAACGATATACCTTGGCTTGTAGTTGTTCTTGATGTCGATACCCATGTCCCCTTTTTCCAGATCGCGGATATGTCCGTAACAGCTTTTTACCTCGAAGTCCTCGCCCAGGATCTTTTCAATGGTCTTGGCTTTCGCCGGAGACTCCACTATTAATAAGTTCTTAGCCATTTGCTTGCAAGTTTACAGTATAACCTCCACATTAAAAAATCAGCCGGGTGCGAACGGCTGCCCTGATCGCGGATAGACCCTTTCTTAATTATTGAATATCAAATGGTTAAAAGTTTACATGAGCGGGAAGTTATAGATTTATGAACAGGGTAGGGACCCTATTGTTCAAAAAGGCCTAAATTGTTGCTCAATTACCATCCCGTGGCAGACCCTTTATCTTCTTATTCGATATTCCCGCTTGGCGATTCTGCCGTTACCATCGACCTGGGCAATTGCATTGACGAACAGCTAAATATACGGGCATTGGCCCTTCACGACTGGCTGCAGGCGCACCGTTCTCCCGGGATACTGGATATAATAGGGGCGTATAGCTCGGTGTCCGTGTTCTTCGATCCTCCCATCGTCCAGGCCAGTGGCGTGAATGGCAGCTGCGGGGTGGGGCAATGGGTGGAGGGGCTGCTGAACGAGGCCTGGACGGCGACGAGCGGGCGTATTGCGGCGGGGCCGATAGTCGAAGGTCATACCTTTCGGATCCCCGTATGCTATGAAGGCGAATATGCTCCTGATATGCAGTGGGTTGCCAGGCATAAGGGGCTATCGACGGAAGCCATCATCAACATCCATTGCGCCAAGACCTACCGGGTATATATGGTCGGCTTCCTGCCGGGGTTTTCGTATATGGGAACAGTAGACCCGCAGCTGGAGCTACCCCGCAAACAGCTGCCCGTGAATGTGGTTGCCGGGGGGGTCGGCATTGCCGGGCTGCAGACAGGCATCTATCCGCTGACTAGTCCGGGCGGCTGGCAGATCATAGGCCGCACACCGGTGAAGCTTTTCGACCCCCGGCTTGATCCGCCTGTCCGGCTGCAGTCGGGCGACCGGGTTCAATTCTACCCCGTTTCGCAGGTAGAGTTTCGGGATCTAACCGGGCGTCCTGCATAGTATGCCTTTTAAATAATCAGTGATGCTGTTAATTCCTTAAATTAGTAGCTTACGTATATCCACCCCTTTTAAACCGTTTAGTTGCACATCCCCTGAGAAGCTCCACCACTTCAACCTATTTTAATTATGGCTTTCTCCATTATTAAGCCCGGCTTGCTCGACACGATACAGGATATGGGCAGGCATGGTTTCGGTAACTGGGGTGTCAACCCCGGCGGAGCGATGGATGGCTATGCGGCCCAGGTGGCCAACCTGCTGGTGGGTAATGACAAGCATGAAGCGGTCATCGAGATCCATTTCCCCGGTCCCCAGATCCTCTTCGAACAAAATACGCTGATCGCCATCACCGGCGCCGATTTCTCCCCGACAGTCAATGATGAGGTCATCCCCCGCTGGCAGCCCGTGGTCGTGCGGAAGAATACAGTACTGCATTTCCCTTCGCTCGTTCAGGGCGGCAGGTGCTACCTGAGCGTCCACGGCGGGTATTGTCTGCAGAAATGGCTGAACAGCTACAGCACGAGCCTGAAGGCCGGCGCGGGCGGCTGGGACGGGATGCCGCTGAAGAAAGGCGACGAGCTGGCCTTCAATGAAAGCCATATCTATTTCGCCGGGCTGCTAAAAGAAGAGAACAACTTCGAGGCGCTACCCTGGCGGGTCAATACGGAAAAGATCTATCAGTATCCGCACGAGGTGGGGTTCATACCGGGTCACGAATGGCCTTTATTATCCGATGCGGGAAGGAAGGCGTTCCTGGAGAACAACTATATCATCCATCCTTCTTCCGACCGTATGGGCTATCACCTGAGCGGCGCCCCGCTCATCCTGGAGAAGCCCATAGAGCTGGTGTCTTCGGCGATGAGCTTCGGCACGGTGCAGCTGCTTCCCGGCGGCCGGCTGATCGTGCTGATGGCGGACCACCAGACCACGGGCGGCTATCCACGGATCGCCCATGTCGTCTCCGCCCACCTGCCGAAGCTAGCACAGCTGCGGCCTTCCGATGCCATCCAGTTCAAGCTCATGGATCTCGCGGCTGCCGAACAGATGCTGTTCTCCCGCCAGAAAGAGCTCCATATCCTACAGCGATCCTGTAGGGATCACCTAAACGAGATGGTATGCTGAGTGGGGCCATCGACCTCAATTGCGATATGGGTG
>JAMFRX010000506.1 GCA_026224995.1 Puia dinghuensis | reverse complement strand
ATCGGCATCCGCAAGGTCCTGGGCGCTTCGGTCTTCCACCTCTGGAACCTCCTGTCCCGTGAGTTCGTCTGGCTGGTGGGTCTATCCTTGCTCATCGGCGGCCCGGTGGCTTACTGGATCATGCATGGCTGGCTGAACAACTATGGGTACCATGCCGGGCTCAGCTGGTGGATCTTCGCTGCTGCCGCCGTCGGCGCCATTGGGTTGACGCTCTTTACGGTGAGTTTTCAGGCGATTAGAGCCGCCGTTGCTAACCCTGTAAAGAGTCTCAGAACAGAATAATGTCTAACAGCCGGCCGGCCAGTGGCCGGACCTAGAAACCTTCATCCATGCTAAAGAACTATTTCCGCATCGCCATCCGCAACCTGACCCGCAACAGGTTCTCCTCCGCCATCAATATCGGCGGTCTCGCCATCGGCATGGCCGTCGCCATCCTCATAGGTCTCTGGATCTATGACGAGCTGTCCTTCGACCGGGCCACGCCCAATCACGACCGCATCGCCTCCGTGATGCAGAACAACATCGTCAACGGGGACATTCAGACCTGGTCGGGGCAGGCCATGCAGCTCGCACCGGTGCTCCGCAAGAACTATGGCGGCCTGTTCAGGCATGTGGTCATCAAAGCGGGGGCATCCCCAAGGCTGGTGACCTATGGCGACAAGAAGCTCAAGCCTATTGGCGACTATATGGAGCCCGGCGCCATCGACATGCTGGGACTCAGGATGCTTGGAGGCGACACTTCGGCCTTGAATGATCCGTCTTCCGTTATACTTTCCAGCTCGCTGGCCGCAGCGCTTTTCGGCGAAGACCGGGCGATCGGGAAGATCATAAAGCTTGACAACACCAGTCCGCTAAAGGTCACTGGCGTTTACGCCGACTTTCCTGCCAACTCCAGCTTCGCGAATACGCAGCTGATCGCGCCCTGGCAACTGCTGGTCAGCACCCGGGGTTGGGACTCCACACTGCAATGGGGTAATAGCTGGTTTGGGATCAATGTCCAGCTCAACGATAACGTGGATCTGGCCGCCGCGTCCAAGGCGATAAAGCTGGCCAAGCTAAAATATGGCTCCTCGAGGGACCAAAGCTCCAGGCCCGAGCTCTTTCTCCAGCCCATGAACCGCTGGCATCTGTATTCCGAATTCAAAGACGGCGTCAGCGTGGGTGGCCGCATCCGCTTTGTCCGTCTCTATGCTCTCATCGGCGCCTTCGTCCTGCTCCTGGCCTGCATAAACTTCATGAACCTGAGCACCGCCCGTTCCGAGAAGCGGGCCAAGGAGGTAGGCATCCGCAAGGCCATCGGCTCCCTGCGCGGGCAGCTGGTCCGGCAGTTCTTCAGCGAATCCCTGGTGGTGGCGATGGCGGCCTTTGTGCTGGCCATCGGGATCGCACAGCTGCTGCTGCCGTTCTTTAACGGCGTAGCGGACAAGAAGGTGTCCATCCCCTGGGGCCAGCCGCTGTTCTGGCTGGCGGGTCTATGCTTTACGGTCCTCACCGGTCTGCTCGCCGGCAGCTATCCGGCCTTGTACCTTTCTTCTTTCCAGCCGGTGAAGGTGTTGAAGGGAACCTTCCGCGTCGGTAAATTGGCCGCAGTGCCGCGTAAGGCGCTGGTCGTGGTCCAGTTCGCCGTCTCCGTGATCCTGATAGTCGGGACGATAGGCATCCTGCATCAGATCCAATATGCCAAGGACAGGCCCGTAGGCTATAACCGCGCCGGGCTTATCAGCGTGCCCCTGCAAAATCTCAAGCCCGATGCCCGCCTGACTACGCTGCGCCGGGAGTTCAAAGCCACCGGCTATGTTCAGGAGGTCGCAGGCTCGGAGAGCTCAGCGGCTAATACCTATACCACGAACATGGGTTTTAGCTGGCGCGGCAAAGACCCGCGCATGCAGGACCAGTTCGTCACCAATGGCATCACGCCGGAATTTGGCGCCGTGGCCGGATGGCAGCTCCTGGAAGGCCGCGACTTCTCCCAGGAATACGGAACGGACTCCTCCACCATCATCCTTAACGAGGCGGCGGTCAGGTACATGAACTTTAAACATCCTGTGGGGGAAATCGTCCGGTGGGGCGATAACGGCCTCTATACCGTTGTCGGGGTGGTAAAGGACATGATTGCGCAGTCGCCTTATGATAGAGTCCAGCCGATGATCTTCTACATCGGCTCCTACCTGAGCTTCTCCCATCTCGGCGTCATCGATATCCGGCTGAGGCCGCAGGCCGCCATGTCCCGTGCGCTCGCGGCTATTGGCTCCGTCTTCAAGAAATTCGATCCGGAAGACCCCTTCCAATACCAGTTCGTAGACCAGGAATATGCTAAAAAATTCGGCGACGAGGAACGCATCGGCCGTCTGGCCGGTTTCTTCGCCCTGCTGGCCATTCTGATCTCCTGCCTGGGTCTGCTGGGGCTCTCCTCCTTTGT
The DNA here is from genome assembly GCA_026224995.1 of Puia dinghuensis. Classification (GTDB taxonomy): domain Bacteria; phylum Bacteroidota; class Bacteroidia; order Chitinophagales; family Chitinophagaceae; genus Puia; species Puia dinghuensis_A. The sequence goes on along the minus strand of JAMFRX010000506.1, from coordinate 963 downwards.
AGCCGAACAACGCACGCGGGAGATAGGTGTCCGCAAGGTGCTGGGCGCCTCTATCCTGAATCTCTGGCAGCTGCTGTCCCAGGAATTCGTCTGGCTGGTGGGGCTGTCGTTGCTGATCGGCGGGCCTTTGTCGTATTGGATCATGCATGGGTGGCTCGAGAACTATGCGTATCACGCCAGCCTGAGCTGGTGGATCTTTGCCGTCACTGCTTTTGGGGCTATCGCGCTGACGCTGCTGACTGTCAGCTTTCAGGCGGTGAAGGCGGCGCTGGCCAGTCCAGTTCACAGTTTGCGCGCAGAGTAAAGAGTTGCCTCACCCGGTAAATAAGGCCACTAACTTTTTGTTTAGTGACAGTCGGTTAATATTCGTTTATTACCGGCTAAAGGAAAGGAACTCTTTCCTGTAACTTTCCCACAATTTTGAACGACTGCACCTCATTTTTTTAAACAAACAACCAAAATCACTGCTATGAGAAGAAAGCTGCTCATGCTTTTTTTGCTATTGACGACCAGCATTGTCTGCCAGTCCGTCTTTGCTCAGACAATCGACTTGCCAGGTAAGGTTCTCGACCAAGATGGAGAACCTGTAGTAGGCGCAACCATCCGTGTCGAAGGACAGCGTAATGGTATCGTCACCAAGGAAGATGGAACCTTCACCATCAAATCTTCGCTAAAAGGATCAATGCTCGTATCGGCCATTGGCTACGCTACCCAACGTGTAGACTTTACCGGAAAGACTTCCATCACCATCACCCTCGTTAAGACCAACAAGGAGCTGGATGAGGTGGTCGTCACGGCCATGGGCATCCGTCGTGCCAAGAACACACTGCCTTATGCGGCACAGCAGATCAGCGGCGACGAAGCAAACAAAGTTCGCGTCTCGAATCTTGCCGACGGTCTCTCCGGCAAGGTTTCCGGTCTGGAGATCCGTCAGAACAATTCCCTTGGCGGTTCGGTTAACGT
>JAMFRX010000505.1 GCA_026224995.1 Puia dinghuensis | reverse complement strand
GGACCCAGGCCGAATCGCCGCCCGCATTCGGATAGACGGGCTCCAGTGTCAGCACGCCCTGCCTCGTGGACCCGAGCCCATCGTCATACTGCCGGATAGGATCGCTGCCCAGCATCCGGAAGATCGGAACGGGGATCTGCTCCTCCTGGCGCTGGGCAGGCATATACGAATTCCCCTTGCTGGGATAGTAGGCCTGGTTCCAATAGCCACCCCATAGGGTATACCCGTCCGTGCCTAACTGATCCTTGCAATTGGCAGAGGCGACGATGCCATATTTCTTATACAGGTAATTGAGCGTATAGGCGTCGATGAACCAGCAGGCAACCGACTTGGGATAGTAGCCGAAGATGCGCTTGAAATCCGCCATGTACACGTCGGCCAGCTTCTCCCGTTCTTCCGGCGTATAGCCGGTGGAAAAGCCCACATCCGCCCGCCAGTCCCAGGGATAGCGTCCACGCCATTTGAGTCCCGCCTTCTCGACCAGGGGCTGCGGGATCTCCCACCAGGCGCCGATCTCGAACGAATCGCGGTCGAGCCCTTTGAGGAGCTTCTGGTACCGGGGATCCATCAGCGCATCGTATTGCAACAGGAAAGTACCGCCGAGCCTGTATTGCTTCATCAGCTCTATCTGCCGGACGACAGTTTGATAGAGCACCTCTTCCGTAAAATTGGGATCCCGGGGTTCGAGCAGCCGGATAAAATTCACGATGTTGACGATCCTGTGAGGAGGGTAGATCTCTGCGGCTTTTACGCCGGGAAAAAGGAATAAGCAGAAGATGAGACGCAACAAGGCTTTCATAAGCCGAAAATAAGCCAAAAAGCCTAACAATCGAATTGCCGCAGATGATGGTCGGCATGCTTGTACGACATATACCCTACCTGCTCACTGTTCATCTTTCCGAAGAAGGGATGCACGATACCTGAGGAATGGGGGTATTCCCCGATGAGCCCGATCCATCCGGCTCGTTCCCCAAAGAAATCCCTGGTCTCCCCGATCCTGAGCGCCGGGATAGTTGGGGCATTGCGCATCATGGGCTTGTCTTTCATAAAATCTTTGAGGGCCAGCCTGCCGAATAGCAGGCCGATGAATGCCCGTTTGTACTGGGTCCTGCCCAGGGCCATCTCTTCCCAGAGCCGGCAATGCCTGAGCATCTGATAGACATTCATCTTGCCCCATTGGGCAGGACGGTTTTCTTCAAGCGATTGAATTCGCTTTATGATCTCCTCCCGTGCGGAGGGATCGGATATCGTTTTCATATAGCGTTGTTTAGTTAGTAAGCAGGAGCGAGAACCAGTTGCCGCTATCGTCTTTGAAGATGGCTTCGGTCCCATAAAATTCCTTCTTAGGCGCTTTGGTGAATTCGACGCCCTTTGCCTTTAGCTCTTCGTAGGTGGCAAAGATGTCATTGCTGGTAAAGAGGCCGACGCCGAAGGTCCCCTTCTCTATGAGCCCCTTGAGCGCCTCGCCGGATTCTTTGGACAGGCGGGATATGGGAGACAGAATGATCTCGAATCCGGGCTGCTCCGGCGGCCCTACTGTGAGCCAGCGATCGCCACCCGGCATCGGGACATCCGTGATGACCTTAAACCCCAGCTTATTAACATAGAAGTCGTGCGCCCGGTCCAGGTCGATTACAGGCAGGCTCACATGTGTCATTTTTGTGATCATGATCTTCGTGGATTTGATTCTCACACAAAGAAAAGCCTTTGGCCTTTAGCTCATTTCTCTAAAATTGCTATTTATCCGTCCACCCGTTCTTTGCCGCGAAACAGCCGGGGACGAATTTAAGTGGGGATTCTACGATCTCGGCCATCCTATTTTGGTGGCGGAGAAGATAATTGGAAGGGGTCAGGTGAACGATGCGCTTAAACAGTCCGCTAAAAGAGCTCAGGCTTGCAAAGCCTACGCCGTAGCAGACGTCCGAAACCGGCATGCCGGTCTTCAGCAGGTCCTTAGCCTTTTCCACTCGTACGAAGATCAGGTATTGATGGGGCGTTTTACCATAGGTCTGCCTGAACTCCCGGATGAAATGGAATTTTGAGAAATAGGCTTCGTCGGCGATATTGCCTACGTCGATATCCTCCGCATAATGGGTATCGATGAAGAGCTTCGCCTGCACCAGTCGCCGGTAGAAATATACCTTGGGGTATTGTTCGTTCATTGCTGTAGGGTAAAGTTAGCGGATTCATTTTTGGTGTCGGCAATGCCTTTCCCATCGATGGTCAGGCTGCCGTGCGCATCTTCGGACACGAACAGACCATGCTTGTCTTTTGTACCGATGCCGTAGCCTGAGATGTTGCTGTTAGCCAGGCTGGCATCGGACAGGGCGCCCAGCTCATTTTTGGCAATGACGCTGATCGCATTGGATATGCTGTTTGTGATATTCAGGTTCGCCAGCCGGAGGCCGGCGATGTTGCGCTTATCGACGCAGATCTCCACCGCGGCTCGCCAGCCCCATTCGTGATCGAAGCCGCCGCTGGTCTTTATGGTGCAGTCTTCCACAACCGTCGTTCCGCTGAAGTTGTTATCGATGTCGCCATTGGCGGTTGGGAACGTCGTGCTGATCAGGATCGCCGAACCCGCGGAGATATCTTGAAAGGCGCAATTTCTTATCGCATTGCTTTCACCCCCGTAGATGGCTGCGCCATTGGCGAGAAAGGGCAGCTGTGCAGTACAGTGGGTGATCAGGTTATGTCCTGGTTTGTACTGTTGCTTCGTATAAGTGGTAGGCCAGACGGCGAAACAATCATCACCCGTACCCCGCGCGGCGCAGCTCTCGATAGTCGACTGCGCCATGCCCACGCAAAAATTTATCCCGTCGGCGATGGTATTTCGCATCCGGCAGCCGGTGATCTTTAAGCCTTCGGAGTTTTCCAGCCACATGCCCACTTTCGTATGTTCGATCCAGATGCGGTCGATCGTCGAGCCGGTACCCCAGGATCCGACGATGCCGTCGTTTGCCTCTTTGTCGCTTCGGTAATCCAATTTCCCGATAATGGCGAGATCGGCCAGGTGGATATTGCTGCCATTGCCTTTTAGTCGTATGCGTCTATCGGGCTGGGCATAGAGTGTTTCATCGCCTACCAGCTCGGTGTACCACATCCCCGCGCCCCGGATGGATAGATTTGCCGGCAGCACGATGTCGCCGGTGAGCTTGAATTGACCTATCGGGATCCAGACTGTTTTTCCTGTTTCTACGGCTTTAGCGATGCATTTTTGGAGGGCCAACGTGTAATCGTTGTTGTCTGGCTGGAAGCGCGGGTCGGTGATAGACAAGCTATTGGCCGGCGCCTGTAGAGGAGTTGCGATCTCCTCGAGGTCTACCAGGTCGATGATACAATAACCGGCATTGTCATCCTGCTGAATGCGGATAAGGTCTCCTTGTTCCATTTTCAGGTCTTTAAGCCGCAGCTCGTCATAAAAATTCCTTGGGCTGCCGGCGGCAGGGTCATTGGTAAATGGGTATTTGCCATAGAGCCAGCTGTAGCGGGAGGAGATCGGCACGTGCCGTACGAGACTGCCGTTTTTATAGATCGCCAGGGTGCAGCCTTCCCTTTTGTCGGGCAGGCTGTACCGGATGACGAGGCTATTGGCCTGCACGGGCGCCCTGAATTCAACGAATTCACCTTTGGCTGCCAGCTTTACACAACGCTGCCCCGAGGATTCTGTTTCGACGCGGTAGGGCTCGTAGGACGGCCCAAGGACAGTTCCCGTGGTATGCATGGTTTCCGCTTCGACGGTGGTCCAGGGGACTGCTTGCGCCGCTGCCTTCAAGGACAGGCTGGTGGGTCCGGTGGTATTGATGACCAGGTTCCCATGTGCGTCGGTGGTGAGCTTGCGTGAGGGCCTGTTGCCAGTTTGTAGAAAGTAGGGCGCATTCGGGGTCAGTGCGTGGATAGTATACGTTATCGGGCCTCCTGTCGAGGCCATCTGTTTCCAGGCCATTTTATCGGTGCCCCAATTCCCGATGTCGATGGTCAGCCGGCCTTCCGCCTTGACCTCCAGGGAGGCGCCGTCGGCATTTCCATTGAAGTAAGCCAGGTGGTTCTTACTGGCGTAGAACCCAAAATCCTTGTGGGCTGCTACTTTGAACTGGCTGTTCGCAACCGAATATTGATTGCTGTCGAGGTTGATCGTCAAGCGCTGGCCTCTGAACCGATACGTTAATTCCGTACCCGCCAGCTCCGGGGTAAGATGCGGATCGAGATAAAAGCGGTTATACAACGGGTTTATCCCATAGATCGCCTGGTACAGCCCAACTATGGCCAGGCTATTGCCAGACAGGATATCGTCCCCCAGTCCATTCTGCTTACCCCGGCCATAGCGTTGAAAGGCCAGTCCGTCCTTGCTATACTGGTCCAGCACATTCCTTACATATTTAACCGCCAGCTCCGGCTTATACGCGGCATAGGCCTTCACCGCAATCGATCCCCAGGACAGGAACAGGTCGCCGTTCTCATAATTCGGAAAAGGGAATTGCCAATCGTTGCCTTCACCCGGCGCATAGGTAGTCATACAGATGGGCCAGAAGAAAAGCCGCTCCTGCACCATCTGCGCTTCGATCTTATCCAGGATGCGTTTCCGGCGGCCATCGTCATCGCAAATCCCATAGGCTATGGCCATAAAATTCACCGGCGTCACCATATTGCGACCATGGATGGTCTTGTCCCTATCTATCCAGTGCACATAGCAGCTGTTCGCCTCATCCCAGAAGCCGCCTTCGCTGGTGGGCTTATTGAAGCTGGCCTTCAGCTTTGCGGCAAACTGTTGGTAGGTATTTGCTTTGGGCTGGTTTCCCAACTGCCGTTCGATAGCCGTCCATTCGACGAGCGCATGATACAGCTTGGCATTGACGAAGGCATTCTCATAAGAAGCCCAGATGATATCGATCCAGTCGCTGCTTCTCTTTTCCCGTTCGTTATCGGGGATCATCTCGACAAGCCCGTTTCCGTCGCTATCTCTTCTGATGATCCAATCCAAGGCCGTTTCGCAGGACCGCTGATGACCCCGAACCCAATCCTTATCGCCGGTAAGGTCGTACAGGTCCGACACATTACTGACCAGGTCCGGGTTCGAATCCAGGAGCCAGCCCCACTGCGCTTCATAGAACCCGGCTTTATTCCCCTGGCCGGGCATCATATCCTCATCCGTATACGCCCATCGGGGGAAGACCCGGCCATCCGGCTTTATCGCATGATCCCGGTAGAAATCCAGGCAGCTCTGATACCCTTTGAGATAGGAGGGATCGTCTATTGCCAGTCCAAGCTGGCCGATATACTGTTCATGCAGGCAGATAGGCCCATACGGTGTATGCCAGCTGTTGCCGCCAAAATGCAGGGAGTCGATGACTCCGATCCGCGCGATGGTATTCAGCACGGCGCTCACCTGACTGCCGTTGATGCCGACGAATTTGCCCCGGCCATATTGCTGGTTGAACTCGAAAGCGCTGAAGGTGATGGTTTGGGTGGTATTTTTTGCCACAGTGTAGGGCGCCCAGACGTCCGTGCGTTTCCGGATAAAGCGTCGCCTGTTCGTGCCGCTATCGAACTTCGGGAGCATTTCCTGGTCTGAGACGGTGATCGTGTACGATAGCTTATCGTCGGCTGTGCGGCTATACTTCATCGCAACCTTCTTCCCCGGCGCGGCTACGGCGATGTTCAGGCCATTGTTGTTCTTACTGTTCCAGAAGCTGCTTGTTTGGGTGTGGACGCCATAGGTGCAGAGCGCTTCATTGAAGAGGTAGAACCAGGCCACTCCGCCGTATCCCTGGTAGGCCCCTTCCCAGGTATCCATCTTGTCGAACGTGAATACCGGCGTGGCGGATTCCTCGACTACTGTCGGCTTCGAAAGGCTCCGTTGGATGCTCCATACGATATCCAAGTTTTTTGTGGTAAAGACCCAGGTCTCATCGACGGTGAGGCTGTCGTCACCGTACTTTATTCCACTGAGGGTGATCTTATCCGGTGTTTTGACCAGCATCGGCGCTGACTTCAGGTGCAAGGAGGAATAGGTATGACCGCTCACATTTATGGACGTATAGATGCCCGTTTCGCTACCGATGACCTTCCGCCCATTCACCACCAGTGAGGTGATACTGGCTTTATTGTCACAGTTCAGCGACATGGTGAGGCCGGGGTTACCGATGAGGACCGTTTGGCCCTTAGCCGTCAAAACAAAAGTTAAAAGGACAATTAATGAGAATTTAATGTTCATAGCATCATATTTGGGGTGTCCTACCGATATTCGTCGGGATTCGCTGTTAAATTTAAACAATTGATAAATATGCCGGTCCTAAACAACTCCCGGGTCAATAATTCCGTAGAGGGCCATGTAACTTATGCCGTATTCACCGATTAAAGTCTTTTCCTTACTGGCCTTCTTATTCTGTACTATCCATGCCTGGGGGCAATCCCGGCACCTGATGGGAACTGTGATCGACGCCACCACCCGGGAGCCCTTAAGAAATGCGAGCATCTACAACAGGGGGGAAAATAAAGGGACCCGGACGGATTCCCTGGGAAGATTCGTCATCCCGCGGGGGAACGGGAAGATCATATTAGCCGTTTCTATGGTCGGCTATACCGGCAGGACCATAACCTCCGTTCCAACCGAAAAAGACACGCTCATCATCGCCCTGGTGCCGGAGGCCCAAAAAATGCAGCAGGTCGTCGTCACCAACAGAAGAGGCAAATACCGCAACAAGGAAAATCCGGCGGTCGAGCTCATCCGAAAGGTCATCGCAGCCAGGGATCTCAACCGGCCCGAAGCCTTTGATTATACCACCTATGAAGAATATGACAAAGTAGAGATCAGCCTTCGGGACATCGATCCCAAAAAGCTTAATAAAAGGCTTCTCAAGCCCTATAAATTCCTCTTCGACCATCCCGACAGTGTGGAAGGAGACACGACACTGTACTATCCGGTTTACCTGGAAGAAAAGCTGTCGGAGAACTATCTGCAAAAAAAGCCCGCCCGGACCAGGCAGGTGATCACCGGGGAAAAGAAAGTGGATTATGGCGACCTGGTGGATACAAAGGGGGTCAGCGATTACATGAACACCCTCTTTTCCGATATCGATATCTACTCGGGCAACATCATGCTGTTCACCAATCAATTTCTCAGCCCGATATCGAACTCCGCTCCAACCTTTTACGAATTCTACCTGGGTGATACCATTGACATCGACGGACAAAAGCTGGTGCGGCTGAACTTCATTCCCCGAAATCCCAATGATTTCCTTTTCAGGGGCATGCTATACATCACGCTGGATGGAAAATATGCCGTGGAAAAGCTGAACATGACCATCAGCAAGGCCATCAACCTGAACTTCATCAAGAACCTGCATATCCGCCAGGACTATACCCGGACATCGGATGGCCATTACTATCGGGTTAGCTCGGACGCCTCTGCAGATTTCAGCTTCTCGGCCAAGGGGAAAGGTATCCACGGCCGTAAGCTGGTCGCCTTTAGCCATCTGGTCACCGGCGAGCCGATACCGGACAGCGTTTTCGCCAGTCCCATCCCATCGCCTGATACCGCCGCTGCCAAACCGGAATCCTATTGGCGGGAGCACCGCCTCGAGCCCCTGGCTGCAGGAGAGGCCCGCGT
>JAMFRX010000504.1 GCA_026224995.1 Puia dinghuensis | reverse complement strand
GGATAAGGCTATTTTTAAAACTAAATTTGTAAAAAACGAGTACGATTATGAAAGGGGTAAGTTATGTTACCGATGACAGCAATAAGAAGGTAGCTGTTCAAATCGATTTGAAATTACTGGAAAAGTATGATGTGGAGATGGAAGATCTGATTGACGGTATTATCGCCGAATCCAGGAAAGACGAAGAGAAGAAACCTTTAGCGGATGCGATTAAGAATCTTAGACGGAAAGGTAAATTAAAATGAAACGCTATACGGTTGTAGTATCGCAAACCGCCGGGAAAGATATCTTGTAGTGGCTATTATTTGACCGTACACTTTTGTTGTCAAAGCACCATTTGAACTTACATTGGATGAATCAGCATAGCAGGATATTTATAGACAATGAGATAAAAACGGAACAAAGAGCGTGCGAAATCGGACAGTTTATAATAGACCGGCAGTCTTAACTATTTGATTATTAGCCTGTATATAATCTGGCATTTTTCTGGCTGCTATTTAGCCATATACCAAAACAAAAAGCATGTTCAAAAACTATCTTAAGACCTCCTGGCGCAATATCGTCAAGGAAAAAGGTTATTCCACCTTTAATATCCTTGGACTGGCTGTCGGCATGGCGGTGGCGCTGATCATTGGGCTTTGGGTTCAATATCACTTGTCATACGATAGATTTTTACCTGACTTCGGGCAGGCCTATCGGGCCATGGTCAGAAGCAGCCCGAACGGAGTGACAGAAGCGCACGGTGCGACCTGTCTTCCACTGGGGGAGGCCATCCGAAGGGATGTGCCGGAGGTGAAATATGTGGTGCAGGCGGATTGGGGTGGTCAGCACAGTCTGATGACGAGAGATCAAAAGGTATATAGTCAAGGCCTTTTTGCCGGCGATGATTTTTTGAACATATTCCGCTATCCGCTTTTGGAGGGAAATGTGGCGGAAGTATTAAAGCAGCCGGCTTCGATCGTGCTAACCAGGGCCACTGCGATTGCCCTGTTCGGGCAAACGGACCCAATGAATAAAACAGTCCGCCTGGATAATCTGCATGACGTGAAAGTAACGGGCGTACTGGCTGACTTACCCGGCAATTCGTCCTTAACCTTCAATTACATCATCCCCTTCAGCTATTATATCCAAACGCAGGACTGGATCCGGCAAAACCTGAGTAACTGGAATATGGATCCAATACAGACCTTTATAGCCTTGAAGCCCAATGTCAGTAAGGACCAGGCAGAGTCGGCGCTAAAGACCATTTATAAAAGATATGATCATGATGGCTACCAGGCAGAGAAACTGGAAGCATTCCTCCATCCCCTGAAAGATTGGCATTTGTACAGTGATTTCAAAAATGGGGCTGTATCAGGCGGATTTATTGACTACGTGCGGATGTTCAGTATCATCGGCATGCTGGTGTTGTTGATCGCTTGCATCAATTTTACAAATCTTTCCATCGCGCGATCTGAAAGAAGGGCCCGGGAGGTAGGAGTGAGAAAGGCGCTTGGTAGTCTGAAAAGGCATATTGTCTTTCAGTTCCTGATGGAATCGGTGTTGATCACGCTGATGGCTTTTGTCGTGGCTTTGATGCTGCTGTCGATTTCATTGCCGGCCTTTAATACATTGACGACCAGTACAATTCAAGTCCCCTGGTCGAGCGCGCCCTTCTGGGGTGTCATGCTGTCCTATGTGCTGTTGACAGGACTGCTGGCCGGCAGCCGGCCGGCTTTTTACCTGTCCTCTTTCCGGCCGGTGAAGGTGTTGAAGGGCGGGTTTAAGGCGGGGAGGTTTGCCGCTCTGCCGCGACAGGTGCTTGTGGTGCTGCAATTTATGGTCTCCGTTGGCCTGATCATTGGGACGATCGTGGTATTCAAGCAGATCCAGTTCGCGAAGGACCGGCCGGTGGGCTATAGCAGGGAGGGGTTGGTGATTACTTATATGTCGACGACGGGCCTGCACGATCACTTTGATGCGCTGCGGACGGACCTGTTGAAATCGGGTGCGGTAACGGAGATAGCGGAATCCAATAATCCTGCCTGGAATGCGAGCAACAATACCGGCGATGTTTCGTGGCAGGGTATGGACCCGAGCCTGAACGTCGATTTCGCCGATATCAAGGTGACTTCCGGTTATGGCAAGACGATAGGCTGGCAGTTTGTGCAAGGCAGGGATTTCTCTCCCCGGCTGCTTACGGATTCCAATGGCGTCATCCTGAATGAGACCGCGGTGAAATATATGGGATTGAAGAATCCTGTTGGGGAGACCATCCGGCTGTTGGATAGTGTGCGTACGGTCATAGGGGTGGTCAAGGATATGGTGGTGGGGTCGCCGTTCGAGCCTGTGAAGCAAACGATCTATTACCTGGGTCGTCCTAAGATCTTCCTGAACATCCGGATCAATCCGAAGGTGGGGGCGCAACAAGCGGTCGATGTGTTGAAGGCGGTCTGTAAAACATATGCTCCCGGTGTGCCGTTCGGCTTCCGGTTCATGGATAATGTCTATGCCGGCAAATTCGAGAATGAAGAGCGCGTAGGAGAGCTGGCCGGTTTTTTTACGATACTGGCCGTATTCATCAGCTGTCTGGGTTTATTCGGGATGGCTTCGTACATGGCGGAGCAGCGGGTAAAGGAGATCGGGGTGCGGAAGGTCTTAGGCGCTTCGGTGTTCAATCTATGGCGGCTGCTGAGCAAGGATTTTGTGGGGCTGGTACTTCTCTCGTTGTTGCTGGCCTTTCCGTTGGCCGGATACTTTATGCATAGCTGGCTTCAGCAGTATACGTATCGTACGGGGCTTGGCTGGTGGGTCTTTGCGGCGGCGGGGATCGGGGCATTGCTGATCACGTTGCTGACGGTGAGCTATCAGAGTATAAGAGCGGCGTTGGCTAATCCCGTGAAGAGCCTGCGGAGCGAGTGAGCATCTCCTTATAGGCGCCTGGGGTCAGACCTTCTGATCTTTTGAAGGTGCGGACGAAATAATTTACATCGCTGAAGCCGCATTGGAGGCTGACCTGGCTGACGGTGCTGTTCTCGTCGGCCAGGAGCTGGCGGGCGAGCCTGATGCGTTCGCGGGTGATGTATTCCAGCGGCGTGATGCCGAATTGTTCCCTGAACCAACGGAAGAAGATATTGCGGCTGAGGTAGGCTTTTTTGCTGAGGGTATCCACGGCGATACGTTCGGTCAGATGGTCGTGGATGTACTGCAGCACGAAGCGGAAGCGGCTGCTGTTGCTATCGTTGTGGGCGCCTTCGGATTGCAGCTGGAGGTGTTGGCTTTGGAGGATGCGGATGAGCAGCTCTTTGATGCTGAGGTCGGCATAGATATTCTTAGTGAGCTCCGAGCTGGTGCAGATGCGGATGAGCTTGTCGATGAGGCCGGTGGTATCCGTGTCGTTATGGAAGTGGTATTGGTCGAAGTGGAGAGCCCAGTCGTTCTTTTCGTCTTCGGCGCTATTGTAGTAGTCGTTCAGGTAGTGCAGGGTATCGCGGATATAGGCGTTATCCACGGCGAGGGCGATGCATTGGGTAGGTGTTTCGGGGCAGGCTTCCGGGAAGTCGATGAGCATGGTCTTGTTGGCGGGGACGATGACAGTTTCGCCGGGAAGGTAGTCGAAGGCGGCCCGGCCGTCGAGGTGCATGATCTTTTTGCCGCGGACCATGCTGGTGATGACGAAGTCGCCGAAGGTGAGGGGGACGTCATAGGTCTGTTCGTAGCTTTCGAAAACGTTTAATTCACAACTTTTTAGGTTGAAAATTCGTCGATTCTCCGTCAGTGTCTGAAGGCGCCCTGGCGGAGTAAGGGCAATCGGCTGGAGGAGATTGCTGGCAGGCATGCTACAAGTTACGAAAAGAAGGTACGATCGTGCTATAAATAAGTACTAAATTTTCAAGCCGCGAGCCCTGGCTGCAGCAATTTTGTACAAAACGATAAAGCCATGAGTACTTCTGCAACGGCAGCCGCCCCCGTTTCCAATGTGGTGGCACGTCCTTCCTTTAAAGAAAAATACGATCATTACATCGGTGGTAAATGGGTGGTCCCGGACGGTGGGGAATACTTTGATAATATCTCGCCTATTGATGGCAAGGTCTTTACGCAGGCTGCCCGGGGCAATGCCAGGGACATTGAGAAGGCCATCGATGCGGCGCATACAGCCTTTAAGCTATGGAGCAGGACAGGCGCCGCCTATCGCAGCAATGTGCTGTTGAAGATCGCGCAGGTGGTAGAAGACAACCTGGAAAAATTAGCGGCTATCGAGACGATCGACAATGGGAAGCCTATCCGGGAGACCCGTGCCGCCGATCTGCCATTAGTAGTCGATCATTTCCGATATTATGCAGGCGTCATCCGCAGCGAAGAGGGGACCATCAGTGAGCATGACGAAACTACGGTGAGCATCAACCTGCACGAGCCCATTGGGGTAGTAGGGCAGATCATCCCCTGGAACTTCCCTTTGCTGATGGCGACCTGGAAGATGGCGCCGGCATTGGCGGCGGGCTGCTGTGTGGTGATGAAACCTGCCGAGCAGACGCCTACCAGCATTATGTGTCTGATGGAGCTGATCGGCGACCTCCTTCCGCCGGGTGTGCTGAACATCGTCACGGGATTCGGGCCGGAAGCGGGCAAGCCGCTGGCTTCGTCCCCGAGGATACAGAAAGTGGCTTTTACCGGGGAGACGACTACGGGCCGGCTGATCATGCAGTATGCCTCTGAGAACCTGATCCCTGTGACCATGGAGCTGGGCGGGAAGAGTCCCAATATCTTCTTCGAGTCGGTGGGGGCTGCCGACGATGAGTTCTTCGACAAGGCCGTGGAGGGTGCGGTTATGTTCGCCCTCAACCAGGGAGAGGTGTGCACCTGTCCCAGCCGGATCCTCGTCCACGAGAAGATCTACGACCAGTTTATGAACCGGGTGATCCAGCGGACCAAGGCCATCAAGATGGGCAACCCTTTAGATCCGACGGTGATGATGGGCGCGCAGGCTTCTGAAGATCAATACAATAAGATACTAAGCTACCTGGAGATCGGCAAGCAGGAGGGGGCGAAGGTGCTGTGCGGCGGTGAGGCCTTCCACCAGAACAGCGGGCTGGAGCATGGTTATTATATTCAGCCTACTCTTTTTCAGGGGAATAACAAGATGCGCATCTTCCAGGAAGAGATCTTCGGGCCGGTGAGCTGTGTGACGACTTTTGGGTCGACGGAAGAGGCGATAGCCATTGCCAATGATACGCTTTATGGGTTGGGTGCGGGCGTCTGGACCAGGGATGCGCATGAGCTGTATACTGTTCCCCGGGCCATTCAGGCCGGGAGGGTCTGGGTCAACTGCTATCATGCTTATCCGGCGCATGCTCCTTTTGGCGGGTACAAGAAATCGGGTTTTGGGCGGGAGACCCACAAGATGATGCTCAACCACTACCGTCAAACCAAGAATATGCTCATTTCCTATAGTAAAACCAAACTAGGTTTCTTCTGATGCCAGTGCTTCGCGTCATATCTACCGACAAGGCCGACGAGCTGATTGGCCGGTTGCGGCGAATGCACGGTCCGCTGATGTTCCACCAGAGTGGAGGATGCTGCGACGGGTCGCAGCCTATGTGCTTTGCGGACGGCGAGTTCAAAACCGGCAGCAGTGATGTGTGCCTTGGGGAGGTCCAGGGCTGCCGGTTCTTTATGTCTCAGGACCAGTTTGAATACTGGAAGCATACGCAGCTCATCCTTGACGTCACGCCGGGGAGGGGCAGCAGCTTTTCGCTGGAGATACCGCTTGGGGTTAGGTTTTTTATCCGGAGCAGGGTCTTCACGGAGGAGGAAATAGAGGAGCTTCGGTAGTTTTGTGAGGGCGGATGGGTTGTTTGCGACAGCAATAGCCGCTATCTTTACCCTTACAAAAGACACCGCCATGAAACGAATTGCTATCCTGGTCCCCGAGACGGCCGTTATCGAAGGTATTGCCGATCCACGGTATATGTTTACCGCTGTCAATGAATTCCTGAAGAGTGCGGGTAAGCAGCCGTTGTTTAGCGTCCAGCTGATTGGGCTTACCCCTGAGGTGAAGGTCAGTGAGGGGCTATTCTCGATCCACGTGGATGCGGTGCTCAAGGATGCGACGCGGCCCGACCTGATCGTGATCCCCCCGATTAGCGGGCCATTGGATGTGGCGTTGCGGCTGAATAGCAAATTCATTCCCTGGATCGTGCAACAATATGAACAGGGGGCGGAGGTCGCCAGCTTGTGTATCGGCTCATTCTTACTGGCCGAGACGGGGCTTTTGAGCGGGAAGACCTGCAGCACCCACTGGCTCTATGCCAATGAATTCAGGAACAGGTATCCCGATATCGAGCTCAGGGACGACAAGGTCGTCACCGAACAAAATGGACTGTATACCAGCGGCGGTGGCAACACCTATTGGAACCTGCTGCTCTACCTGGTGGAGAAATATACCAGTCGCGAGATGGCTATTCTCGCTGCCAAATACTTCGTGCTGGACATCGGACGCAGCAGTCAGAGCCCTTTTAGCATTTTCAAGGGCCAGAAAGTCCATAATGACGCCGACATTGCGCGCATTCAGGAATTTATCGAGACCAATTACCAGGAGAAGATAACGGTGGATGAGCTCTGCGATCGCTTTGGTATTGCGCGCAGGACCTTTGAAAGGCGATTTAAGAAGGCGACGAACAATACTGTCCTTGAATATTGGCAGCGCGTGAAGATAGAGGCTGCCAAAAGGCAGCTGGAGGTTAGCAGGAAGACCGTTGGCGAGGTCATGTATGAGGTCGGCTACAACGATACGAAAGCATTCCGCGATATCTTCAAGAAGGTAACATCCATGTCACCGGTAGACTACCGTAATAAATACAATAAGGAGGCCTTCAACTAAGGATGTAAGGCTCTGGCGGCGGGTCGGGCTGGAGGGGCCGGTCGTCCATTTCCAATAAGGTATTTTCGATGTTGCGACAGATGGCGTCGAGGGCGAGGTCGTTGGGGGCGAGGCCGAAGGGGTTTTCGATCTCATCGGCAATAGCTTCCAGCGCGGTATAGGTATAGGCGATGAAGACGACGAATGGGGGCATCATCCAGCCCAGGCTTTCTACCAGGCCCAGGGGGAGGAGGAAGCAATAGATATAGATGGTGCGGTGGATCAGGACGCTGTAGGAATAGGGGATGGGCGTGGCTGCGATGCGTTCGCAGCCGCCGATGATATCGGTGAGCTGGCCCAGGTTGTTGTCGAAGGATTGCTGGGCTATGGAGTCGATCTGGCCGCGGTGTTTGGCTGCCTGGACGATATGGCCGAGCTCTTTTATCAGGAGGAAGGGCTGGTAGCGGGCGGCTTTTACGCGGACGGCCAGGGCGGTGGGGAGGAGGCGGTTAAGATCGGGGCTGGAATCCGTTTTGCGGAGCTGGTGTTTGAGTGACCAGGCGATGGCTATCAGGTAGTTGATGAACAGGCTGGTGTCTTTGACGTCCCGGGGTTTATCGTTGAGGGTGAGGGCCTGCCGGGTGAGGGAGCGGCAGGTGTTGGTGAGGCTGCCCCAGAGGGTGCGGCCTTCCCAGAACCGGTTGAAGCTGGCGTTGTTACGGAAGCCGAGGAAGAGGGCCAGGGCTATTCCGAAGAGGGTAAAGGGGGCGGGGTTGAGATGGAGGTTGTATTTAAAGAG
>JAMFRX010000061.1 GCA_026224995.1 Puia dinghuensis | reverse complement strand
GCCGCGGTGAACCCATACAGCTGGCCTTCGAATTCCGCGATCTCCCCGATGGCATGGATATGCGGATCGCTGGTCCGGAGATAGCCGTCGACGACGAGCCCGCGACGATGCTCGAGGCCGGCTGCCGTGGCGATCTCGATATTGGGAACCGTGCCGATGGCAAAGACCATGGCATCGCAGTCCAGCACGCGGCCGCTGCGCAGGCGGATGCCGGTAAGCCTGGACTGCCCGTAATATAGTTGCACTTCATCGGAATAGAAGATCGTACAGCCCTGGTCGGCGAGCTCGTCCTGCAGCAGCTGGCTGCCCAAAGCATCCAGCTGCCGGTCCAGGAAACGGGAGCTGCGGTGCACGATGGCGACTTCGACATCCATCTCCCGCAGAGAGGCCGCCAGCTCCAGTCCCAGCAGCCCTCCGCCTACGACAACGACCTTGCTGCCACCGGGCACCCGCTCCCGGAAACGGTCCGCGTCGACGCGGCTGCGCAGGGTAAAGATGCCTTCGAGCCCAGGGAACTGCCTGGGCAGGGCCGCGCGGCTGCCCGTAGCCAGTATCAGCGTATCATAGCCGGTAACGCCGCCCGTGGAATCTATGACATACTTCCCTGTACGGTCGATCCGCTCGATGCTCACGCCGCGGCGTAGCCGGATACCACAGTCGCCTTCTTCCGCGTCCGTCATCCGTACCAGCTGCTCCCAGGTCTGGGCGCCGCTGATATAATCCGGCAGCTGTACCCTATTGTAAAAAGGGAGGTCTTCCTTGCTGAAGACGATGATCTCGTCTTCCTGGTTGAGAGCGCGATAGCTGCGGACGAAGCCATGCGCACCGGCCCCGGCACCTACGATCACGATGGTCTCTTTTTTCTTTCGATATTTACCTGCGCGGACGGCGCAGAACTTTAGATCGGGCTCCTTGGAAACGGGGTCGAGGAGGCTGTTGGTGAGGTTATTGACCCGGTTGAGATCGCTACCCAGGATCTTCCCCCAATGCATCGGCAGAAAAACGGCGCCTCTTTTAACGTTGTCGGTCAACCGCACCGGCACCCTGACCTCGCCCCGCCGCGATTCGACGAGGACGATATCACCTTCCCCGATGCCAAGCGGAGATGCATCCTCGGGATGCATCTCCAGGAAGGCCTGCGAAATATGCTGCCGGAGCTTGCCCACCTTCCCCGTCTTGGTCATCGTATGCCACTGGTCGCGGATACGACCGGTCGTAAGGATCAGCGGATAGTCGCCATCCGGCAGCTCGCTGCGGAGCTCGTCGGACGGGGCATGGAACCTCGCCTTTGCAGACGGGGTATGGAACCTCCTGTCGATGAACAGGCGGGCGGTACCCTCCTCCCTGCCGCCTGGCGGATAGGGCCACTGCACCGACCGCCGGGCCTGCAGGATACCATAGTCGAGCCCGCTGATATCGATGGACGTGCCCGCCGTAAGCAGGGCATGTTCCCGGAAGATGTCCGCGGGATGGCCGAAGTCGAAGCCGGGAAATCCCATCTTCTGCGCCAGGCGGCAGAGGATCTCGGCATCCGGCAGGGCCTCGCCTGGCGGGTCGACGATCTTGTCGAGCAGGCTTATCCTTCGTTCGGAATTCGTCATCGTCCCCTGCTTCTCCGTCCAGGCGGCCGCTGGCAGGATAAGATCGGCATAGGCCAGGGTCTCGGGCTTGCTGCTGACCTCCTGCACGACGACGAACCGCGCTTTCTTGAGCGCCGCCTCTGCACGGCGGGTATCCGGCAGGCTTACCAGCGGATTGGTGCCCATGATCCAGATCGCCTTGAGGCGGCCATCGGCAAGGGCGTCGAACATCTCGGTAGCGGTAAGCCCTGGCTTGTCGGCTATCGGACCACAGCCCCAGTATTCTTCTACCGCCCGCCGGTGGTCGGGATTGGAAAGATCGCGATGGGCGGGTAACAGATTGGCCAGCCCGCCCGCCTCCCTGCCACCCATGGCGTTGGGCTGGCCCGTGAGGGAAAAGGGGCCCGAACCGGGACGACCGATATGCCCCGTGAGCAGGTGGAGATCGATGAGCGAAAGGACTTTGTCGACACCTGTGGCGCTCTGGTTCAGCCCCATGGTCCACAGGCTCAGATAGCCCGAGGCGCCCCCGATCCAGGCCGCCGCCTGCCGGATATCCGACTCGGGAAGTCCGCAGAGCAAGGCGTATTCAGCCATGGAACGGGCGAATACACGTTCACGATAGTCATCGAAACCTTCCGTATGATCCCGGATAAAGTCCGGTAAGGTATCGCCCTGCTCGATCAGCACCCGGCCAATGGCATAGTGGAGCGTGGTATCCGTGCCCGGGTTCAGCGGAAGATGCAGGTCGGCGATCCCACAGCTATCCGTCCGCCGCGGATCGGAGACGATGATCCTGACCTCGGGATGCGCGGCCTTGTGCGCTTCTATCCGCCGCCAGAGAATAGGATGACACCACGCAGGATTGGCGCCCGTGACGAAGAAGCAATCTGCCAGCTCGATATCGGCATAGCTGACCGGCACGCTGTCTTCGCCCAGGGCCAGCTTGTAAGCGGCCACGGCCGTGCTCATGCAAAGACGCGAATTGCTGTCGATATTGTTGCTGCCGATAAATCCCTTCATCAGCTTGTTGGCGATATAATATTCTTCCGTGAGGCATTGGCCCGACACATAAAACCCTACGCTGTCTGGGCCATAGCGGTCTATCAGCGAACGGAAGACGGCCGCGGCCCTTTGTAGTGCGCTGTCCCAGCTGACGCGTTGCAGAGGCATGCCGCGGCTATACCGCATCTGCGGGTACAGGAGCCGGTCGCCGCGGTCGTTAACGGTATGGTGCAGGTTCAGCCCTTTGCTGCAAAGCATTCCCTTGTTGACCGGATAGTCCGGGCTGCCCTCCACCGTGATCTTTCCTTTTTTGTCCTTGTATACGGTGACGCCGCACCCTACGCCGCAATAGCAGCAGATAGAGGAGAACTGTTCGGTATGACGATGTTGTGCAGTCATAGTGCTGTTAAGCCGTGACCGGTGAGCTCCTGCCAGGGGTTTCGGCCGTTTTGGCCGGCACACCGGAGATCCTTGCCTTCCAGCGGGTGAGCGAAACGATAAACGCTACCACCACAACCGCGCCGCCGATATAGGTGAATGCCTGCGCATAGGTGATGGTGTCCGACTTGAAGAGGAAACCGAAGAGCATGCCGCCCAGGTTGCCGCCGGCGCCTACTACGCCGCTAACGAGTCCGACATTGTTGTCATTGATGAAGGGTACGATGCCGTAGACGGCGCCGTTGGCCATCTTAAGGAAGAGCGCGAAGGATAGCATGGAAACGATGGCTGCAACGAACGTCGGGGCATGGGCGAAGGCGACGAGCAGGATGCCTTCCAGCAGCAGGGCCCCTGCGAGCAAACTTCCTTTGCCGCTGATCCCCCAGCGCCTGCCAGCCTTGTCGGAAAGCCAGCCACCCAGAGCCCTGGCAAAAAGGTTCATGAAGCCGAACAGACCCGCCCAGAATCCCGCGCTATGCAGGGAAAGACGGAAGCTGTCTACAAAATGCAGCGCGGCCACATTGTCGAACGTGATCTCCATCCCGAAGCACATAGCATAGGACATGGTAAGGGCCGCGATCCGCCAATCGGCTAATATACGCCAGTCGATGGGATGGCCGGCAGCAGTTCTACCGATCTCCGTATAATTGCCCGCAGGAGTATCCTTGGTATACCGGTAGTACAAAAAGGCTACGACCCACATCATCAGGGCCGGAACGGCCATGGCATATCGCCAGGCCAGGTGCGGCGCATAGCCGAAGCCCACGATGGCGGAGAAGATCAGGGGCATCACCATATTGGTGACCCCGCCGCCAAGATTGCCCCAGCCGCCGGTTATCGCATTGGCCGTACCCTTGATGGCTGGAGCGAACATGGTAGAGGTATGGAACTGGGTGATGACGAAAGAAGCGCCTATCACGCCTATGGCCAGCCGGAATAGCAGGAAAGTCGTATAGTCTTTCGCCAGTCCCACCAGCAGCACCGGAAGCGAACCAATGAGCAGCAGCCGGACGGCCGCCTTCCTCGGCCCTATCCGGTCGCATAGCCTGCCGATCAACAGGCGGGCGAGGATCGTCGAAGCCACCGATGCGATTATGGTATTGCCGACCTGGGCCTTCGTCAACCCCAGATCGGCGCGCAGGACCGGCATCAGCGGAGCTAGGCCGAACCAGCCGAAAAAGCAGACGAAGAACATGAGCCAGGTAAGATGAAAGGTTCGCATCTGCAGCGTATCGAGAGAAAAAAGCCGGATATTATTCAATGGTTGTTTGCTCGGTTGCATGGGATTGCTGTTTATTTTTCCAAAAAGTCAGGCCGGAGATTCAATTGCAGGTATATCCAAGAGGCGTTGAGCCGCGCCATGCCGGGCGTGATGCCCTTAGCATATTCCATGCTGCGGGAAGCCCGAAGCGCGCAGACGCCGGCTTCAAGGCTGGCCGCCTTATTGAGGTTGTAGTCGGCGATCCCGTCGACCTCGCTCCCCAGGTACCTCGGAACGGCATTTCCCTTCACGTCTTTTTGCGCAGCCGCCAGCCCGAAATAATGGTAGCACAGCTCTACCATCAACCGGCTGTTGCCAGAAGTATATTTCTCCTTGAAGAAGGGGTTGTTCAGGCCTCCTGTGGCAGAGCCCGTCCCGGCATAGAAATAATCCATATAGCCCCAAAACTTATGAGGGGTCCCGTATAGCGGGTCGAAACGGTGATCAGTAGCTGATGAGGAAAAGGCGTCATTGCCACTCAGGTAATCCCAGCCGAGCGTGGTGGCGAAAGACCGGGGTGTATAGGTGAGGGAGAAGGTTGTCGTATAGGCGGCAAGCGTCAGCCCGTCACGGTCGTGCCCCGCCTGATAGTACGCCCCGGCCTGCAGGCGCCAGTAGCTACGGTGATCCAGCGGCGTCGTCAGCAAAAATCCGCCGGTTACGCGGGCATTCACGCCGGGCTGGTTGAAGTGACGGCCATAGATAAAGCCCGTATCCGTACCAGCAATATTCTTCACCGAGTCGAGCTTGTACTTGCCGAATTCATCGACGAACAGCAGCCCCGCCAGCCGCGTCGCATGCCATTGCCGGGCCGCATAGATGAACTGCATCGATTTATAGTCCTGGTTGGCGCCGTTGGTGCTTGGAGCGGCTACTAAGGCCGGCGTACCGTTCCGGGCGCTGTTGCCGGCAGCATTCGTCAGGGGAACAAACCCCGCAGGCACAGATGCAAGGTCGCCCTTGCTGTCTTTAATATAAGCCGGAACATTGTCAGGCGTATAATAGGTTCCGTTATAGTTGAAAGCATCGGTGTTCTGGTTGAAGGCGGCGCCGGCATCGACCTGCCAGCCTTTGTTAAGGAGTTTCAGCACGATGGCGTCGTGGCGGCGGGCCTGCTGCAGCCAGTCGAGATTGCCCAGCAGCCGCTGGTCGTCATATACCAGTTCCTGCCGGCCGACGCGAATACCGAAATACTCGACGGGGGAGCGCCCGAAAGAGCTGTCCCGGGCATTGGCCAGGATCAGT
>JAMFRX010000503.1 GCA_026224995.1 Puia dinghuensis | reverse complement strand
GGTGGTGAGGCGGCCCAGGAGGCTGGCGGCTCTTTTTTCCGCGGCGGCGCGGTAGGTATCGTTGCGGGAGGCCTTATATAGTTCGGTGGCGGCTGCGAGCGCGCAGTAGTCGTCGACAATATTCTCTTTCTTGTCATTGGTCATCGACGGATTCTCCTTATCCAGGAAGGCGAAGGCATCTTCTGCCGCCTGGAGGTA
Source organism: Puia dinghuensis (assembly GCA_026224995.1). Classification (GTDB taxonomy): domain Bacteria; phylum Bacteroidota; class Bacteroidia; order Chitinophagales; family Chitinophagaceae; genus Puia; species Puia dinghuensis_A. The sequence continues at coordinate 3,029 of JAMFRX010000503.1, read as the reverse complement.
GCGGCTGCTGGAGAAGTCGCCATCGACGCCCGTCATCGAAGCCATGGCCAGCGCTGCGATGGCGATGCCCCCACCACTCCGGAAGCTGGATTGGTAGCTACGCCAGTCATTGACGGTGCGGTCGCCACCAAACGATTGGTCTTTTGACTGTTTGATGCGGTAGCTCTGCTGTTCGGGGGAGATCACCCGGTCCTTAGCTGCTTTGGCAGGTCCAGGTGCGCCGATAGAGCGATAGAAGGAGCCGCCTTTGGCCTGGATGCGGACGAGGTAGTCGGCGCCGTAGATGGCTTCGTCCATTATACGGCGGAGGAACTGGCGGTAGTCGGTGCCTGTGCGATTGGTGAGGAGCTCGTTGGTCTTGAGGAGGCTATAAGCGACAAAGGAGACCTGCTGCGGGTTGAAATAGGTAGAGAACGAGAGATGCGAGAGATGGATGCCGTAGTCGCCGGTGGCGTCGTACCAGCCGCCGTGGAGGTCGAGGGTGTCGGCTTCCTGGGCGGTTGGGTTGCGTGCGGAAGGCGGCAGTACCAGGTGGCGGTCGGCCTGGTCGATGAGACCGGCGGAACGTTGCCCTTTAAAATAGTAGAGGACGTCGGAGAGGGTAGCTTTTTCCAGGACGTTGCGGCCGATGATAAAAGTTTCCGACATGGCGGCGGAGCCGGCGCCGGTTACCCGAAGCCGGTAGACGCCAGGGATGGAATAAGGTGAGAAGTCGATGGTCCAGAACTGCCAGCTCTTCCAATGGTCTACGGGGCCGCTAAAGACGGGCTTGCCGTGGTAGACGATGCGGCCCGTGCTGTCGTCGATGAGGTAGAAGGCGGGGAGGGTCAGCTTGCGATCTGCCATCACCACGGCATGTTTAGCCTTGCTGTCCTCATAGCCAACCTGATTGGTGAGGACACGCAGTGCCTGGGCCTTCAGGAAGGCGGGCGCCAGGAGCAGGAGAGCAAAAAAAATGGTGCGCATAAGACGTTTCATTAAAGTTAGGTCATTTAGGGTCGGGTACCGCTACGGTGAACAGAGAGTGGTGGCCGGTGATGAACAAGATTTTCTGATCCTTACCGAAGGTGATGCCGGTCGGCCGTTCCGGTGTTTTGAGGGTAGCGATCTGGTTGCCTGCGGGATCGTAAACGTAGACTTCGCCATCGGCGATATAGACATTGCCTTTATCGTCTGTGGCGCTGGAGAATTCGCCGCGTTGGGCGAAATAGGTAAGTCGGCTTATGTAGCCTTGTGCGTCTACCTGCATGCGGACGGTGCGTTTGTCGTATTCGTCGGTGGTATAGAGTGGCTGGCCGGGATGGGCTGCTGCAAGGGCCGTGGACCGTGCCAGGTCATAGACGATCGGGATGACCGTAGTGCTGTCGGGCGCGAGAAAGCATTGTTTGGGGGTATCTATGGAGATGGCATTGAAGTCGTGATAGTCACGCCAGCGGTGGGCCGGGTAGAGGGCGGCGTGCAGTGGATGGGTGGTACCCATGGGAATGGTGGGCAGGAGGCGGATGGTCTCGTCGGGATCTGCCGGGTCGAGGGCATAGGCCCAGGTGGCGAAGCCGGAGTTACCCCAGCCGCTGAAGGAGGTGCCGGCAGCGTCGGGGGGGTTGGAAAAAGTTTCTTGCTGGCCGTCTATGAGGTAACCGGGTTTGGGAGTGTATTTGAATACTACGAGGAGGTTATCTTTTTGGTCGCAGGACAGGGAGAGGGGTTCCCAGGGGTAGTCGGCTATCAGGGAGAGGGCGTGGGTAGCAGGTGACCAGCGGTAAATGCGGCGCATGCGGGATTCGCAGAAGTAGATGTTGCCTTTGCTGTCGGTGCAGGGGCTTTGGGCGAATTCGAAACCGGTGGCGAGGAGTCGGGGGGCGGCCTGGGTGGCATCTGTCGGCGCGGACAGGACGGCAGCCGAGGGTGAGCCGGCAGCCTGGCTTGTTTGGGTCGGGCCGATCAGCAGGCGGGCAAACTCCCAGGGGCGGATCGTGGTATTGGTATTTATATCGTATAGTGGATCGGTAGTGGTGTACTTGGTCTGGCTGTAGTTATGGACGTTCAGGAATTCGATATTGTCTCCACCCCATGTGCGGATGGAATATGGATAGGGTTTGTCGACGCGGATCACCCGAAACATATAGAGGTTGGCGAAGACCATATTGTGACAGTCCTGCAGTTCCATGGGCTGGCATTCGGAGGATTCGCGGCTTTCTTCTTCCAGCTGCAGCGCGTAGACTTTCCAGTTAGCTACGGCATTAAAACGGATCTCGTTTCGGACGTGGTATTCCACTGAAAGGGCGTAGATGCGGCCCGGAGTTGCGGTATGCGAGATATAGACGCCGGCGCAGGCATAGGTGTTGGCGGTCCAGATGTCCTTGATCGTTCCGCCGCCGCCGTTGGTGATCCAAAGACTCCAGTATTGTGAATCCCAGAGCCGGTCGCCTACAAGCTGGGGCTGGGGTCTTGTCGGAAATCCATCGCCCGGGACGAGGCCGCCATGGCCGCCGAGGAATTTTACATCCCCAAGGAAGGAGCCGACGCCGGACTGCCATTTGCAGGCGACGGCGCGGGGGTTGCTGGCGCCCGTGGATAGTCCGATCCCGCTGATGCTATTGGCGCCGCCCTGCGGCGTTTCCAGCAAGGGGCTGGGTCCGCCGAAGCCGCCGAAGGCGGGGGTGTTGTCGGCGATCAGGAGTTGGGTGGCGATAGGGCTGAGGCCGATGAGGACGGTGTTGGGCCGCAGGTGCAAGGGTTCGCTGATGCGGTACCAGCCCTGCGGGATATAGATGGTGGGATAGCGGTCTATGGCGTCCTGGATGACTTTGGTATCGTCGGTGGCGCCGTCCCCTTTTGCGCCGAGGGAACGGAGGTTCGTCCAGCCCGTCATTTCCGGTATGGCGGGGATATCGACCGGAGCCGGCGCGGGGAAGATGGCTATCGGTTGAATGTCGTTGGTGGCGGCATAGGCGCCATCTGCCTGCCAGCTATCGAGCTGCAGCCCGTCGGTGAGGCTTCGGACGAGGTAGATGGATGAGGGGGCGGTG
>JAMFRX010000502.1 GCA_026224995.1 Puia dinghuensis | reverse complement strand
TGCCACCCCATCCGACCCACTATGCCCATCCATCCCATTGGAACCCGAATTCCCAGAAGGATTCCCGCTGCCCCCACTGCCTCCGCTCCCACCAGATCCGCCCCTTCCACCCGATCCGGCGGCTCCCGGCAGGCTTAAAGCGGTGATCTTGCTGAGAAAGGGCGCCACCGCTGCGGTGTAGCGGACGAGGATATTCCCGCCATTGCCACCGTCGTCACCGGCCTGGCCATCTTCTCCATTCCCGCCATTGCTGCCATCTCCACCGGGACCCTGGGTCGTCGTGGAAGTGGTCTGTATCGTGCCATCCGCCGCCGTTGTCGTCTCGACGTCTGTGGAGAAGGCGCCGGAGGACCCGGATAAGCCCACTGTTCCATCAAATCCGTTCCGGCCATCCAGGCCGTCGGCGCCTTTGCTGGTGATGGCGAGGGAACCGCCATTGGGGTTCACGAGATACCGATACGTCTTCTTACCTACGCTATCCGTCACGGTTACCCGCAGCAGGGTAGCATGAACGATGGAGTCGTAGAAGGCATCGGCCACAACATTGAGATCATGGCCCCGGGACTGGCTACGGACGCTACACTTGTACTGTGCCGTATAGTCGAGCAGGAACTGCAGGCTGTCACGGATAGCCGTATCCTTGGCGAGCCGGGCGGTCAGTCTTACCCGGTCGTTGGTGATCTTAGTGGGATCGGGATCGATCTTCAGGTCGCCCTTGGATTTGGACAGGTGTCCGCCATCGAAGGTGAGGTAAAAGTCATTTCGGTTCTTCTTCTTTGCCGGGAACCATTGATCAGAAAATTGGTGGTTGTCATAGATGGTCCGCACGCCGAATTTCACATGGTCGCCGGGCGACTTCCCGGTATTGCCGCTGGTCAGCACCGTGATGCTATCCTCATAGTTATAGGGTATCTTCCGCGTCGCGAGCCACTTGCCTTTGCCGCCCAGAAACCATTTTCGGGCGTAGACGGTCACGGTCACCGAATCCTGCTTTTTATACAGCTTACTACGGCCGAGCTTCACCTTGCCGCCGGAATAGCTGCCGCTGTCGACGGAAAGGCGGTACTTACTCCAGCTGCCCTTGTTGCCCGGGTAGCCAATTGAATCCGGCTGGTTTCGACCGCTCGATGGCGTTATAAGCCCGATGGCGAAGCGCTGCCCCGGAATGCGCAGCGCGGAGTGATCGTATTTGATGTGATAGCCCGTATCGGCTTTCGGCGTCTGGATGGTGGAGAGTGCGATCAGCATGTAAAGACAGTTCATAGTAGCGATGTTTATGGTCCAGGTGTGACCGCGGGAACAAGATAAGGTAAAAACGGAGCCGGGTAAATGTGGATGAATGGCGTCTGGCGCCGAAGATCGGGGAAATAAAAAAAGACCATCCATGAATGGATGGCCTTGACCCTTAAAACAACCTGTCGCAAATCTTGGATAAGTTATCGCAGGGCCTCTGGGTAATAAATTAGAGTATGATCAAGCGTGTTACTTATAGGCTTACATATAATAGTACTCGCTGGGGAAGCCCATGTAACCGCGGGGCGGGTATTTTTTTTAACTTAGTGCTATGCTCAATATGCTCGCCCAGGCCATTGCCCTGATTTCCTATGGAAATCAATGGCTTATCGCAGATAAGCGCCCAGCTGATCTGGACATGACGAACCCTGTTTTCCGGTTCTGCTGGCTACTGGACTTCGTGGATGTTCAAGGCGACGGCGAAAACAGGTTGACCAGACACCCACCTCATTGGTTCGGTTGGCTGAAAGGGCACGGCTGTCAGCGGCTCCGGTTGTATTACAGGCCGGCCGATGAGAATGCCCCGGGGCAAGAACGTCAATTGACCACTTTGGCCGGTGGCGATGCCATCTGGTTCATCGAGGCGGTCCATGCCGGCTATTCGGACTATTGGTCCATCCGATGGAAGAAGAGTGATTATGACGACATCAAGATCTGGGGTGTCACGTATGGTCGGACGAATGTGAATTTCGCGACCACGGAAATGCAGCTCGATCTGCAGGAAACGGCGGCGACCCTGGACGCGGCGTTAAGGGCGATCGGCGCGTTCGCTTCCAGACAGGGACTCGCCGACTGGGAAGCAGAATTCAAACGGGCCTTAGACCGCCTGCACAGCGATTCGCAGAAAACGGGATATTATCACGAGGACCCCGGTATCGCCGCAAACTATTCTTTGACGGCCCGGCGGCTCCTGAATGCCGCCGCTACGGCCTGGATATTCGAGGATCCGGGGTCGTGGGAAGAACTGGTCTTCGAAAATCCGGGCGACAACCAACGATACGACGCGGTCTCGTCAGCGCTATACGACGCTATCAATCGCAGCATCCTGGCGGCCACCAACTCCTTTTAGTCGGCTGAAACCGCTGCAATTTGTTTAAATTGTCTTTACATGAAATTAGAGATCGAAACTGAGCTCAAGGCCATAGAGCTCAAGCATTCCGTCCGGATCCTCTTCGCCTGCGAGGCCGGCAGCAGGGCCTGGGGTTTCGCCTCGCCGGATAGCGATTACAAGATCCGGTTCATCTATACGCAACCGAAAGAACATCAACTCAGCATGCGCGAGCGGCGGGAGATGATAGAGCTGCCGATGAACGAAACAATGGACATCTACGGCTGGGACATCCGCAAGGCGCTGCATCTCTTCCGATCCGAGGCCCCGCTCTACGAGTGGCTGCAATCGCCGATCGTCTACAAAGAAGTCACCGGATTCGCCGGCGAGCTGCGCAGGCTGATGCCTGCTTATTTCCCACTCGGTTCCGCCTATAGTCATTATCATCTCATTGCCAATAAGATCTTTTTACACGATCTCACGGGCACGCCGGTAAAGCTCAAAAAATACTTTGATGGCTTGCAACCAGCCCTGGCCTGCAGGTGGATCCTGGAGAAAAAGACCGTACCGCCCATGGAGTTCCAACAGCTGCGGAAGCTGGTAGCGGAAAACGATTGGCAGGAAGCCGTGGACGAGCTCCTGCAACAGAAGCTGCGGGGCCCGGAAGAGGCTACCATCGCCCCGCTCCCTATCTTAAGGTATTGGTATGATCCTACGCTGGAGGAATTCAAGGCCCAGCTGGAAGCGCTTGCCGGTTTGACTAAGGGTGGCGATCAGCTGGATGAATTATTCCGAAAATATAGCTTCGCATGACCTTTGGGCATAAACCGCTGCATTTTGCTTATATTGTCTTGACAAAGTATGAAACAAGACATTGAAACTGAGCTCAAAGCCATAGAGATCAAACATTCCGTCAGGGTTCTTTTCGCCTGCGAGTCCGGCAGCAGGGCCTGGGGTTTCGCCTCGCCGGACAGCGATTATGATGTCCGGTTCATCTATACACAGCCTAAGGAACACTATCTCAGCATCCGCGAGCGGCGGGATGTGATAGAGCTACCGGTGAACGAAATACTGGATGTCACCGGCTGGGATATCCGCAAGGCGCTGCAGCTCTTCCTCAAGAGCAATGGCCCGCTCTACGAATGGCTGCAATCACCGATCATCTACAAGGAAGCCACCGACTTCGCCGGCGAGCTGCGCAGACTGATGCCCGCCTACTTCTCGCTCCGTGCGGGCTGTCATCATTATCTCTCTATGACCAGAAATACCTTCGAGTATGACCTCCAGGGCGAGCAGGTGAAGCTCAAGAAATACTTCTATGCCCTGCGACCAGCCCTGGCCTGCAGGTGGATCCTGCAGAAAAAGACCGTGCCGCCAATGGAGTTCCAAAAGCTGCGGAAGCTGGAAGGGGACGCCGATTGGCAGGCAGCAGTGGATGGGCTCCTGGAACAGAAGAAGAAAGCCCCGGAAAAGGCTACCATCGCTTCTATACCCATCCTGCAGCAGTGGATAGCGCTCACCCTCGCCGAGTGCAAAACCCAGGCTGATGCACTTCCTGCATTGACAAAAGATACCGATCAGCTTGATGAGCTATTCCGAAAATATATCTTTGCATGAATTTCGGGCAATTGATGCAGGAACCACAGCATCTGCTGTTGAAATGCATCAGTGGCAGCAGGGCCTATAACCTGGCTCTTCCATCTTCTGATACGGACATAAAAGGAATCTTCGTCCTGCCGCAAGCCGAGCTCTATGGGCTCAACTATATGCCCCAGGTTTCCAATGCCAGTAACGATGAGGTATTTTATGAGATTGGTCGATTCATCGATCTGCTCACCAAAAATAATCCGAATATCCTGGAGCTGCTGAGCACCCCGCCGGATTGCATCTTATACCAGCATCCATTGCTTTCTTTGGTCCGGCCGGAAGATTTTCTCTCCAAGCTCTGTATGGACTGCTTTGCGGGTTACGCCAAGACCCAGATCAAGAAGGCCCGGGGACTAAACAAGAAGATAAACCAGAGCTTCTCCAAAGAACGCAAATCCGTACTGGACTTTTGCCATGTCGT
>JAMFRX010000501.1 GCA_026224995.1 Puia dinghuensis | reverse complement strand
TTCCGTACCGGCGAAGCCGCCATACATGGCCACGTTGTTGGCTGGGGTGAAGGCGAAATCCCGGTTGGAGCTGGTATTGGTGCTGCCTACGGGATAGGCATTGGGGATATACGTCCCTGCCGCTACCCAGACCTGTCCACCGCCGGCTGTGGACACGGCATTGATGGCCGCCTGCAACTGGGTCACCCCCATGGCGTTCGCCCAGGAGCCGGTTCCTGTGCCGGTGCCACCTGGCTTGACATAATAGATGGTCGCGGCAAGAGAAGCGCTGACGGAAGAGAGCATCAGAAAGAGGAAAGGAAAGAAATGGCGAAGCAGGACGAGGCGCCAGGGTAAAAAGGATTTCATCGGATGCGGATTTAGGGTTGCGGATGTAAAGTTGGCGAATAAGCGAGAGAGACATTGTAGAAAAGTTTCGATTTTTTGATGTGGAAATGCTTAGACAGGCTAAAAATGTTCACTTAAGCATACTCCCGAAGAGGAGCAGGACGTTTTGGCAGACATCTATGAAAAGGTTCCTGATTGCCGATGACCATTATATTGTTCGCACTGGAGTAAGCATATTGTTGCAGGAAGAGTTCCTGAATGCAGCAATAGACTTCTGTTCGGACGGCAATGCCGTCACGAAGATGATGGAAGGAGGGGTATATGACCTTGTGATACTGGATATCTCCATGCCGGGACTGGATTCGATAAGCCTGCTGAAAAATATCTTTACGCATTACCCGGACCAGAAGATACTGATCCTAAGCATGAGCCCCGAAGAGATCTATGCAAAGAAGTACCTGCAGCTGGGGGTAAAGGGATATATCAACAAAACGGCGGACTCTGCGGAGCTGCGCAGGGCCATTACTTCCATCATCAATAATAAACGCTATCTCAGTCCACGGATGCAGGATATCCTGACGCTGGAACTGCTGGAAGGAAAGAAGGCGAACCCTTTTGATACGCTTTCCACACGCGAGCTGGAGGTCCTGTCGCACCTGCTGGAGGGAAAGAATGTTTCCCAGATCGCGAAATTGCTGTCCATGCATACGTCGACGGCGGGGACGCATAAGGCCAGGATACTGGAGAAGCTGGGGGTATCCAATGTGATAGAGCTCAATAAGATCGCTCAGGTATTCCATTCGGAATATGGGTTGGGGAATAAGGGGCAGTCGTAGTTGACAATTACAATAAGCGGTTACTTCAGGATAGCTTCGATCGACAGGCCAATGGCCTGGAGGAGCTCTACGGGCGGGACTTTCCCTTTTTCTTCCGGCGGGATCAAGGCCCGGTAGTTCCCTTCTTCATCTCTTTCAAAATATACCAAGGTCCCGTCGACGTCGACCTCGAACCGATGGGTATAGCCGAACACCCGCATGCTCGCCGGGAAGCTCTTCACGACGCCCTTATATGTTACAGGAATGAGAAATTGATCGTCGTCCATTTAGTAAAAGTACGCCATATTGAGGAATAGATTGCCCGATCCGTAGCATAGCTTGCCCATCTCCATATATCTTGAAAAATAACCGTGTTTAATAAAACTGAAGTCGCATAGCTCTGCGTAGCTGTTTATTAAACACGCGATCATGAAAGAACAAAAACTTCACAATTATTTTCAGGAGGTGCTGCATGCGCCGGTGGGAAGAAAGGGGTTCCTGAAGTATACAGCCTTCTCGGGAGCTGCTGTTATGCTGGGATTATCGAGCTGTAAGAAAGACCACGGGAGCGGAGGTTCGACGGGAACGACGATAGATGTCGGTTCGGGGGATACGGGTATCCTGAATTTCGCCTATGCGCTGGAGCAGCTGGAAGCGGCTTTCTATATAAAGGTGAATGCCTCCTTTTATACGAATGCTACCACGGCGGAGCAAGCGATCCTAAGCGATATCATGAACCATGAGATCACGCACCGGGATTTCTTTAAGAGCGCTCTCGGGTCGGGAGCTATCGGTACCCTTCAATTCAATTTCTCTTCGGTGGATTTCACCAGCAGGACGAGCGTGCTGGCTACGGCCAAGGCGTTGGAGGACACGGGTGTATCCGCGTACAATGGCGCGGGTCAGTACATCACCAGCAGCGACTATCTCACCGTCGCGGGGAAGATCGTATCTGTGGAAGCGCGTCATGCGGCAGCCATAAGGGATCTTATCAACCCGCTTTCGGCCGACTTTGCCGGCGATGACGTGGTTTCGGCAAGCACCGGGCTTGACTTTTCGCGGACGCCAAATTCCACTACGGGCGGCCCCAGCATCGTCGCTACGGCTAATACTTTCCTCACCACCAAGATCTCGGCCACCCAGCTGCCATAACATCCAAAAATCAAAGAATTATGAAAGCATTAAACATTATAGAAGAAGCGTATAGTGAAGAAGTCATTGGAAAAAACTTTAGCCGCAGGGAGACCCTGACCAAGGGACTCGGCTTCGGCCTCAAGGCTGCTCTTGCGATGATACCGCTGGGTATCCTGGACGCAGTCGGCAATAAAGCCAAGGCGGGGCCAACGAATTCGGCTATCGTCACCGTCCTGAATTTCGCATTGACGCTGGAATGGCTGGAATCGACCTACTACAAGATGGGGCTGAGCGCCAATAGCCTGATCCCTGCTGCAGATATGGTTGTATTCGCGCAGATCAGCAAGCATGAGACCGCACATGTGGCGCTGCTGCAGACTACGATCACCTCTCTTGGCGGGACGCCGGTCGCGTCACCGACATTCGACTTCACTGCCGGTGGGACCTATAGCGATGTCTTTACCAATTACCAGACTTTCCTGGCCTTATCCAACGCATTCGAAGACACGGGGGTCCGTGCCTATAAGGGTGCGGCACCGAGCCTGCTGGGCGCCGGGGCCGTGCTGACGGCCGCACTGGATATCCATTCCGTCGAGGCCAGACATGCTTCGGAAGTTCGCAGGTTACGCGGGTTGAAAGGATGGATCTCGAATGCAGAGCCCAATGGATTGCCTCCCGCCATCTATGCCGGCGAGGACAATACGACACAGCTGAACATCAATGTGACGACGGTAACGACGGCACCTGCCATAAGCGTGACGGAAGCGTTCGACGAGCCGCTGGCGATGTCTGCGGTGCTGGCCATAGCAGGACCTTTTATAGTATCTTAGTCTTAGTTAATAGCCAAAAAGACCTTCCCTGTTCGGGGGAGGGTTTTTTGTTTACTGGCTTTTGAGGTTTTTGACCGGGCTGGCCAAGGCCGATCGGATGGCCTGGAAGCTGATGGTCGCAAAGGCGATCAACAGGGCGAGGGCGGTCGTGAAGACGAAAATGCTCCAGCTGATCGGAATGCGGACAGTGAAGTATTGCAGCCATTTGTGCATGACGAACCAGGCAAGAGGCGAGGCAATGAGGTCGGCGATGATCACGAGCTTTAAGAAGTCCCCGGAGAGCAGGGCAACGAGACGGGTGACACTCGCGCCGAGGACTTTCCTGACGCTGATCTCTTTACTCCGGCGCTCCGCGCTGAAGGCTGCGAGGCCGAACAGTCCGAGGCAGGAGATGAGGATGGCAACGACGGTAAATGTGTTAATGAGGGAGGAAAGCCGGTTGTCAGCCTGATAATTCTTCTGAAAGTCATCGTCCAGGAAGCTATAGACAAAAGGCTCACCCGGATCGAGCTTGTGCCAGACGGATTCGACGGATGCCAGCAACGCGTTGGTATCGCCGGCACGTCCATGGACGATAGCATATTTATAATAGGTTTTGTCATTGAGATAAAAGACATAGGGATTTATGGGCATGTGCAGGTCTTCATAATGGAAGTCTTTAACTACCCCTACGATCTCATTGATATAGGAGATCCCTTTGTAAGAGCTATAGAGATTTTTTCCGATGGCGGCACGAGGCGAGGCGAAGCCTAGCTTTCGGACCGCTTCCTCGTTGAGGATCACATGCTCATTGGTATCCGCCGCGAGCCAATCCACAGAGAACAGCCGGCCGGCGACGGGTTTTATATCCAGGGTCTGCAGATAGCTCTCATCCACATGGTTGATCCGCAGATGCTGTCCCTCGTTCACCATTTGTCCTTCCTTATGGAAGTTGTCGTCACTTGCATTGACGATCCCCGGATAATAGGCGGAAGCGCCAACTGATAGAACCTGCTTGTCCCTGGCTAATTCGTCCCTTAAGGACGGATAGCTATCTCTTGCTATTTTGCTCTGCAGGGGGATGATGATCTGCTGGTCTTTTGCGAATCCCAGGTCGGCGGAACGCAGGAAGCGCATCTGGGCGGAAATGACGACCGTGGCGATGATGAGAACGACGGAGATGACGAACTGGAATACGACCAGGGCCTTGCGGAGCGAGGCCGCGGCCAGGGAGTTAATAAACAGCCCTTTGAGCACCTTCACCGGGTTGAAGGAGGACAGGTAGAAGGCGGGATAGCTGCCGGCTATCAACCCTGTGATAACGGAAAGGGCAAAGAAGAAGGTCAGCATGCCCAGATAAGAGGACCAGGACAGGATGATGTCCCGGCCCGAGATCTTTTGGAAAGCAGGCAATAGCAGCAGCGCCAGGCCGATGGCAAGGAGAAAGGCGATGAAGGTCATCAATATGGACTCACCCAGGAACTGTTTCACCAAAGAAGCCCGGGCAGCGCCCAGCACTTTGCGCACGCCTACTTCCGCCGAACGCCGGGAGGAGCGGGCGGTCGAGAGGTTCATAAAATTTATGCAGGCGATCAGCAGGATGAAGACGGCTATGGAGCCCAGGATATAGAGGTAGGTGATGCTGCCGGCAGGGGTCATCTCCATCATGTCTGCATGCAGATGGATATCTTTTAGCGGAAGCAGGAAGGTGGTCCGGTAGAAGCCGGCCTGCTTGAGATCTTTGCCGGCATATTTGTCGATGAATGCAGGGAATTTTGCCTGGAGCTTATCAGGATCCGTGCCTGGCTTTAGCAGCAGGTAGGTGGTATACAGGTTATCGAAGGTCATATTGCTGCCGTCTTTGCGCATCCTGTCCTCGATGCCGCCGCCGTAGAAGGAGATGAAAAAGCTGGCGTCTATATGGGATGGCTTTTTTATTGGTTCGAAGACGCCGCTGATAAAGAAGTCATGGTCGCCATTGAGACTGCTGCTGATGTGGAGGCGTTTGTTGATCGCCGACTGGCCCGGAAAGATCTTATCGGCCATCTGTTTGGATATGACGACGGTATTGGGCCTGGCTAGTGCGGTAGAGGCTTCGCCCTCCAGGAATTTATAGGTGAAGACGTTGAAGAAGTCGCCGTCGGCTGCGCAGCCCTTGGGTTCATAGAACGAGCGGGTGACGCCATCGGGAAGGGTATACTGGATCAGGGTTTGATTTTCGCCAAAGAAGCTGAAAACGATCATCCGGGCGGTGCGTTGTATTTCGGGGAAGTCGGCCCGCATGTTCTGGGCCATAATGGCCGGCTCTGCAGGGAAGCGTTCGTGCTTGCCGGTGGTGATGAAGACGGTTCCTACCTGATAGAGGCGATCGCTATTGTGCTGCCAATTATCATAGCTCAGCTCGTTATAGAGATACAATACAATGAGCATGCAGCAGGCCAGGCCGGCGGAGAGGCCGAAGATATTGATAAAGGAAAAGACTTTGTTCTTCAGGAGGTTCCGGATAGCGACCCGGAAGTAGTTTTTCAGCATAGTTTTAGGTTATACTGAAAGTTAGCGTTTTCACGGATATTTTGGCCAACTGAGGCGGGTAGATGTGACGGAAGGCGGTAATCGCGGATCGGCTGCACAAACGATTGCGTTGGTAAACCCGTACAAATATGCTATTTTGTTTTTTATGGACACTACCAAAACTCAGAAAGCTATCTTTATCATCGGGGCATTGTTCTTCATCTTTGGCTTTGTCACCTGGCTGAATTCCACGTTGATCCTATATCTGCAGCTGGTCTGTCAGCTCAAAACAGATGCTCAGGCGTTCTTTGTGACCTCCGCCTTTTATATGTCTTATTTTCTACTGTCTGTACCGGCTTCGTATGTGCTGAGGGTTACGGGCTTCAAGCGGGGTATGGCATATGGCCTGGTTGTGATGGGCATCGGCGCTTTGTTGTTCATTCCGGCGGCGTCGCAACGCAGCTTCCCTTTGTTCCTGATCGGCCTATTCGTCCAGGGGGGCGGCCTCTCGTTGCTACAGACGGCATCCAACCCATATATCAGTATCCTCGGGCCGATAGAGAGCGCCGCCAAGCGTATCAGCATCATGGGTATCTGTAATAAGATGGCCGGCGTACTGGCCCCCTGGTTCCTGGGGATGGTCCTCCTGAATGGGACGGACACCATTCGGCAACAGTTGGGGGCGACGAAGGATGCGGCGGTGCGGGGACAGCTCCTTAGTGAGCTGGCGGGCAGGGTAGTGACGCCATACCTGATCATCGGTATTGCGCTGTTCGTCGTAGCCTTCCTGATTTTCCGTTCCGGCCTGCCGGAAATCGAGGTGGAAGATCCGGGGGCAAGTGTCACTGCCCCCGAGCCGACGAAGAAGAGCATTTTCGATTATCCGCATCTGTTGCTGGGGGTGGTGTGCATCTTCCTGTATGTGGGGGTCGAGGTAATGGCGGGGGATGCGATAGGTATTTATGGCAAATCTGAAGGGATGTCCATTGCCACGACGAGGAATTTCACCAGCCTGACGCTGGGCGCCATGCTGATTGGATACTTCGTGGGCATCCTCTGCATTCCCAAGGTCTTCACGCAGCAGCTAGGGCTGCGGGTGTCGGCGATCCTGGGGATGGTGTTTTCTACCCTCGCGCTTTTTACGGCGGGGTATTCGGCTATTCTCTTTATTGCGCTGCTGGGCCTGGCCAATGCGCTAATGTGGCCGGCTATATTTCCGCTGGCGATCGACGGGCTGGGAAAGCATATTAAAACGGGGGCTGCACTTTTGGTGATGGGGGTCGCCGGCGGGGCAGTGATACCGAAAGTGTATGGGGCGCTGAAGGACCTTCCACATATCGGAAACAAGCTCGCCTTCTTTTACTGCGTATTCCCGTGTTATATTTATATTCTTTATT
>JAMFRX010000500.1 GCA_026224995.1 Puia dinghuensis | reverse complement strand
TCAATGCCATAGCCTCGCAGCCGACTGTCAACGACTTTAACATCAGTCCCGCCACCGGCGCCGGTACCTCCATCGACCTGCAGGGAACACAGACTGCCGGCCAATTCTCCACCATCGCCAACAACTATACCAGCATCGGGCCCGGCCAGAAGAATGTCTCCGTTACCCTCAGCAACGGCTACATCACCACAAAGCTCACCTTCCTTCCCGCCACCCTCAACAACAGCCAGAATTACACCTTTATCATGACGGGCGACCTGAACAATTACCTCAATGGCATTCAGCCCCGCCCCCGGGTCTTTCTCTATCCGGATGGCGACCCGGCCCATACCCAGGAGCTGACCCTGTCCTCCCTGTCCTACCCGGGTAATGCCACTACACAGGCACAGGTCACCGTCATCGACGATGCCTACAACCTGCCGGGTGTCCTCACCTTCGGCGGCGGCATCTCGCCCGTACAATACCATGGCGTAAACCTCGTCTTCAACACAAGCACCCTCATGGTTAGCCGCTGGCCCGTACGCTTCGCTGGCAACTCCTGGTCGGAAGACGTCGGTGACATCCTCGATCCCGACTATCCCGGCAACGAACCCGAGCTCTTTGGCTTTCGGATGGCCACGACGACGCTGCCGGCCAACGCCTATAGCGTTCAGGTCCTTCCCAACGGCGGCTTCAGCCCCATCTACAATCGGTTCACCTATAATTTCGAACAGGGACTTTCCTACACGGTCTGTATGCTGCCCGACAATACCAGTGACCAGCAGTGCGGTATTACCGTTTTCCAGAATGACAACTCACCGGCCAGCAACCTGTTCAGGCTTCGCGTGATCAACCTGCTCAACGGCACTACCCAGATCGATGTCCATGAAGACTCCCTCACAGGCCCCCTGCTGGCTACGGCGGCGCCCTATGGCCAGCAAACGGATTATGGCAGCCTGGCGGCCGACACCAGGCAGCACCAGCTCTTCTTTACCGCCGCAGGCACCACGACACCCCTGTTCCAGACCGCTGCTACCGCTCCCATACTGCTGTCCTTCAATGGCGGTAACTCCGGTACGGTCTTCGTCATGGGCGTCATGCCGGGTACCCCGGTATCCACGTCCGATGCCTTCGGCCCCTATGTGATCTACCATTCGGACGCCTCCGTCAACCCTTACGCCGCCCTGGCCTCACAACAACTATACTTCACCAAATTATAACACCAACAGCGATATGCAAACGAATCCCTCCTTACGGTACCTGATGGCAATCGCCCTGCTGATCACCGGCATCGCTGCCTGTGAAAAAAAACAGCTGGAAACCATAGGCGTTCCAGCCATCACGGGTGTCAGCAAGTACCTGCTGCACGTCGGGGATACCCTGGTGATCACCGGCTCCGGCTTCAGCGCCAAACCTGCCGACAACCAGGTCGCTATCTCCACCAGCGCCCTCTCCGTCACCCAGGCTTCCGCCAACCAACTCTCGGCGGTAGTTCAAACGGGTACCCAGAGCGGCCAGCTGACCATAAGCCTCCCCGGCGGGAGATCGGCTGTCTGGGATTCCACCATTCAGATCATCGGCGCTACCCAGCCCTATATTACCTCCATCACTCCTTCCATCGCCTGGAACGGTGATACCGTCATCATCCGGGGTGGCAACTTCGGCGTCCCCGGCACCACCAATGACGTCGTCATCAGCGGCATCACCTGCACCCTCTATAATGCCACCGATTCCCTGCTCCGCGTGATCCTCCCCGATAATGCCCACAGCGGCGCCCTTACGGTCACCACCAATGGCGTTACCTCACCGGCTGTCAATTTCACCGTGGAGAAGATCAACCCCCTCCAGGATGGCAGACTTTACTTTGTGGCTGCATCATCAGGCTACGGCACTACGTTCACGCAGATCTACCGTGGTGCCGACTCCGCTTTTGCTTTCCCCTATGGCACCGTAGCCTACAGCAATACCACTGCTAATGAGTTTACCTTGCCTTACGGCGAGGTACAGCAGGGATATGGCGTCGAACCCCTGCCCGGCGATGCACAAGGGAACGCCTACTACCTTTACAACCTCACGAACCAGTTTGGCCAGGCATCGACGGAATACCAGGTCGTCAAGCTCTCTTTCAACGGCGGATCGATCACCCACACCGTCCTCCAGGATAAAGACTGGGGCAGTGATAATACGTACTTATCCGCTGGTTTCCCCTATACCGTAACCATACCGGTTGCCCCTGACTACCTGACTATCGACGGCAATACGATGTACGAACACATCGGCGTCACGAATACCTGGTATACGGCCGATCTGACGGCCGCCACCCCAACCTTCGTCCAGCAAAACGGCGTCCTGAACGACTCCACGGGTTTTGGTCTGCAGTTTACACCCAACTACCTGTTCTATGATCTTGGCGGCAGCAACAACTATTACAGCCTGAGTCTCATCACCCAGGTACGCTATCAGCATCGCGGCAGCGACACCACCACAAAAGCAGTCCCCATCCCGGCAGGCGAATCGGTCCTCCTGAACCTCAGCTCCCCCGGCCACGGCGATAACGTCCTCATCTTCACCGAGACCAGCGATGCGACGCCGAATGTCAAGATCTATAAATTCAATCCGTCCGGACCAACCCTGCAGCTGCTCTACGGCCCGGGTAACTGGATAGATGCCCCTCAACCGGGCTATCTTCTGAATACGACGGGCTTCCTTTGGGCAGGTTCGCACATCTACTATACCGCCAATGGGCATAGCCCCAAAGACGTCAACAACAACGCCACCTACAGCGGCCTGTATGTCATCAACGATGACGGCAGCAGCCCGACGCCCCGTAACGTTTACCCGCGCCTGGAACCCGCAACGCTCATAAATGCCCTCGGCTCTTTCCCCTTATTCGCAGGCAAGCAATAACCAAAGACAAATGACAACGATGAAAAAAATAGTTCCCCTTCTCACGGCCATCGCTGGTCTCCTGCTCGTCACCGCCTGTAGGAAGCAAACGACCATCGCACCCCAGTTCGCCAATGCCTACACCCGTTTCATCATGGTCGACGCCCCCGGCTCTGCCCGCGTCCAGTTCTACATGGACGGCAAGATCAACGTCAACGGCGACTCTGTCATCTATAATCCGGACGGGACCGTCTTTACACCCGATCCGAGCATCTCGACGACCTCCCTCGTCAACTATCCCTCCGGTGGCTATACGGACAACACGATCCCGAATATTCCCGGCGTATACGGCTATTATTCCCGGACCGCCGACTCCTACGCGATGTACCCTAACCCGACCGATCGCATCACGCTGGCGCCGATCCTGGACGGCTACAACTACTTCAACTGGGCCGCCATCCCCGCAAAAAATCACCAGGTCAGCTTCTATAGCGTCGTCTCGGCCAGCCTCTACGGCAACCCCGTCTTCGCAAAAGGCGCCGACTTCCTCGACCAGCAGATAAACCTCGAAGGCGGCGCCATCCAGACCTTCTTCCTGGTCAACCAGGCCCCCTGTAAAAATTATTCGCCCGCCGGCATCGAGCAGCTTACCGGCTTACCCATCTACAACGTCGGCGAAACCATCAACTTCTACTCGGATCAGTATAGTCTCGTGTCATTGAAAGATCACCCGAACAATCTTCCCAAATTCAATGACTCCTCAGCCTATATCCGTTTCGTCAATCTGACCCCCACCTATCTCGACCAGGCCCTCAACGCCAACACCGCATCTCTGGACGTCTACCTGGCGCCAGAGTACGGCCGCCCCGATTACATCGATTATTATTACGGGACCAACTCGAACACCGCCGACAGCATAGGAAAGGAATTTCCGATCGCAAAAAACCTTACCCGCTTCGCTTCTACGGTAGATGCCCCCTTCTACGAGCTCAACCTGGCGGACCAGATGCGCAATATCAATGATACCGCCTCCGCCCCCGGCCAACCCCGCCGCCCGCACTATTTTAGGGTATTGGCCTACACTTCCGGACATTCCGCGGCCACCGGTGATCAACCCGTAGCCCAGGGGGACTGGCTGGCTACCTATAATACCTTTGAAGCGATCGACTACACCAACCAAAATGCCCCCCTCGGCCCCGCC
Organism: Puia dinghuensis; assembly: GCA_026224995.1. GTDB lineage: Bacteria > Bacteroidota > Bacteroidia > Chitinophagales > Chitinophagaceae > Puia > Puia dinghuensis_A. Next base: position 2,824 of record JAMFRX010000500.1, on the reverse strand, counting down.
CTCGACAGCTGGCTGCTGCGATCCGACGGCACCAGCCTGCACCCTGCCATCTGTACGATACCTATCGCGGTTAGCCTGGAGCCCTATCCCAGTACCATATCGACGAATTACCTCAGCTTCCGGAGCTGCATCAACTACATAAAGGCCGGCATCAACAGCGTGTACTATCAATAACCCGCAAAAACGAATTCATGCAACTAAAAACAAACTATAAGTTTCCCTTCTTCCTCGTGGGCTTGCTGACCCTCGCCGCCTGCAACAAAAAAGTGGCGACCCCTAAAACCCTGGACGCTTCCCCCGCAGGCAATCTCGGCCGCTACGATCTGGCTACCGAGGACTACGACGTCCTGCCCATCACCACCTTCGTTTTCTCGTACGACAACACCAACAACATCACCAATGTCTTCGAGAAGAGCAGCCAGACCCTCATCGCCTATGCCCTGAACTATGCCGACGGCCACGTTAACCAGACCACGGACAACACCCTCGGCGTCCAGAATTTTTCCTATGACGCCACCGGCCGGCTCGCCAACCTCAGCTTCATGGACCTCGCCGACACCGGCGCCAGAACCTTCGCCTACGATAACAACGGCCTGCTCCTGTCCTTCACCGACTCGGTCAAGAAACCCAATGCCCTTCCCACGCTCATGCAATACGCGCTCACCTATGACTCCACACACAGCAACGTCATCCTGATCACGCAAAACCAGCTGGACCTCGAACACCGCCCGACCCTGGTGCAGCAGAGCTTCTACACATTCGATGATAAACCCAACCCGTTTACCGCCTGCCCCTGGATCCGCGACGCGACGACCCTGCCCGGCAGCCTACCTGCCCTGGTCAATAAGAACAATGTCACCGGCACCCATATTGTCGGCACCATCTTCCAGACCTCCGGTGGAAGCAGCGTCCCGAAACTCGATACCATCAGCAACTATATTTCCAGCCGGCAATACACCTATAATTCAAAAGGATACCCAATAACCTGTCAGGAAGCCTTCCAGGACCTCCAATATAATTACTCAGGCAACAGAAGTTTTACGTATGACTACTAACACCCCCCACCGCATCATGAAGAGACTTATCTTACTCATCCTGTCGACTGCATTTGCCGTCACCGCAGTCTTCGCCCAGGAGATCAGCGGCTCGATGAGCGGCCGGATCGTCGACAACACCAATGCTTTCCTGGCAGGAGTCACCGTCACGGCCGTCCACATGCCCACTGCGACCAAATACGTGACGACGACCAACAACTACGGCCAGTATAACCTGGTCAACCTCCGAGTAGGCGGCCCCTATACCCTTGCCGTAACGTCCGCAGGAATGAAACCCCAGCTCAAAGACAACATCAACATTTCCCTTGGCACCCCCACCGTGATCGACTTCGTCATGCTGCCCGAGTCAAAGTCCATGGAGGAAGTGGTCATAAAAGCCCAGGCTCCAAGCCGTGCCAATCTAACGGGAGCCGGGCTGAACATTTCCTCCTCGCAGATGAAAAATATGCCTTCCGGCGCCCGCAGCTTCCAGGACTATACGCGGCTGACACCGCAGTACAACGGTAACTCCTTTGTCGGTACCAACTTCCGCTATAACAACGTGACGATCGACGGTGCCATCAACAACGACGCCATCGGCTTCAGCCCCTCCGTCGGCGGCCAAACGGGTACCAGCGGTCAGATCGGCAGCTCCACCCGGACCAACCCCATCTCCATCGACGCCATCCAGGACATCCAGGTAGCCATCGCCCCCTTCGACGTCAAGATCGGCAACTTCACAGGCGGAAGCATCAACGCCGTCACCCGCAGCGGCACCAACAAGGTCGACGGCTCCATCTATGTCTACAATAAAAATGCGGCCCTCGTGGGAAAGGACTACGCCGGCGGCACGGGAAAAATGCCCGATGCCTTCCACGACTGGCAGGGCGGCTTTCGCGTAGGCTTCCCGATCATTAAGGACAAGCTGTTCTTCTTTACCAACGAAGAGATCACCGACCGCGTCGACCCCCTCACCGAAACGGCGTCTTCCCCCATCGCCCAGCAGATCCTCACCGTAGCCGACGCCGAAGCCATCTCCAATTACCTGAAAACCAACTTCGGCTACGACCCCGGTACCTTCGGCGCCTATAACATCTATGCCCGATCCAAAAAATTCTTCAACCGCGTGGACTGGAACATCTCGCCCATCCACCAGCTCGCCATCCGCAGCAACATCGTCTACTCCGACGCCACCCAGCTCACCCGCGACGACCAGAACTTCCGTTTCTCCAGCCAGGACTATGCCTCGCACAACAACCAGAATGCCACCGTGGCCGAGCTGAAATCGCGTTTCAGCAACACCGTTGCCAACAGCCTCGTCGTAGGCTATACCGCCGTACACGACTACCGCGATCCGAAATCCTACGCTTACTATCCCCAGATGCAGATAGGCGGGGAGGACATCGGTACCACCATCCTGCTGGGCACCGACCGCGAAGCCAGCGTCTTCAACATGAAACAGAACAGCTTCGAGGTCACCGACAACGTCACCATCTTTAAGAACAAAAACACCTGGACATTCGGAACCCACAACGAATTCTATAACATCACCTACGGGTTTATCAACTCGCCCAACGGCCGGATCGACTATCCCACCGTTCAGGCCTTCCTGGCCGCGGAGCCCAGCCGCATCCGGGGCAACTACAACTACGCCGACCAGGACCGCGGTTACCTGCTTTCCCATCCCAGCGCAAAATTCAACGCCAACATCTATAGCGTATATGCCGAAGACGAGATCCGGATGAGCGACCGCTTCAAGCTCATCCCCGGCCTCCGCCTCGACGAGACCG
>JAMFRX010000499.1 GCA_026224995.1 Puia dinghuensis | reverse complement strand
GGCGATGATGGGCACCAAAGTACCCAGGGAGGAGAGAAAGCCGGTAGCGATGGTAAAGCCCAGGGCCAGTCCGATATAGCGCACAGCCATGCCCCAGGCGAGGCCGCCAAGGCCCCATAGGAAACCAAAGCCATAAGTAGAAGCCAGCGTGGAGAAGGAGATGTGATGCAATACAGAGAAGAGATGTGGAGTGGCGAGCAGCGCCAGCAGCAGGGGGAGCAGCAGCCAGGCGACGATGCCCTGAACGGCCCAAAGGCTTTCCCAGGCCCAACCCTTTATACCTTTCAACGGCACATAGCTGCTGCCGGCAGAAACGCCGCCCAGGATGAGCATGCTTAACCCGATGATCACATTCATATGGCCTTTTTTTTAGTTACGGACTCTCCGGCAAAAGACGGTAGAACCGTTCGGCATTTTGATACAATACTTTGGCCTGGTCTTGTGGGCCCAGGAATTTTGTGATGATGGTGCGGTAAGCGATCCAGGTTTTTTCGTAGGTTCCTGCCAGCAGGCTCACGGGCCAGTCGCCGCCGCAGCAGCAGCGGTCAGGCCCGAAGTAATGCAGGGCGAATTCGATGCAAGGCTCCAGGTCTTCAGTTTTCCACTCCTCTCCTTTCTGTGCGGCCGTGCCCAGGCCCGAGATCTTGACATAAAAGTTACCGTGAGCGGCGGCTTCTTTCATCAGCTTCTCCCAGGCGTTGCCCTTTGCCGGGTTGGCGATCGGCGGCTGGTTAAGATGGTCGAAGATCAGGCGTAGTCCAGGCCATTTCTCTGCCACCCGCAGCGCTGTCTCTATATGGGCCGGCAGAATGCCGACGAGATCATAGGGTATGTTTCGTGACGCCAGCATGCCGAGACTTTCGAGCACCGTTTCCTGCAGGAGCCAGGCAGCATCGGGCTCATCGTGGATCTGATGGCGCACTCCCCTCAGCCGGCTACCTGGCACATACTGCTCTTCCAGGATACGGGCCGTAGCATCAGGGTCTTGTAAAGGCAGCCAGCCTACGACACCGGCGATCCAGCTGTGTGACTCAGCTACCCGGAGCATCCAGTCCGTATCTTCCAGGCTATTGGCTGCCTGTACGAGTATTCCGGCGGTGACGCCAGCCTTCTTTCTTTCTCCTTCCAGCTCTTCCAGGTCATAGTCACGGTTGAGGATCGTGGTGTTACCCTTCAACCAGGGATATTCGACCTGGCGGAGATCCCAAACATGAATATGTGTATCAATGACATTTTGTGACATATGGCTCTTTTGAGGCCATGAAATTAAGACACGATATCCAATCCAAACTGCCCATCTATCAATTCGTTATGCTCACCCAACAGCGGCGCCCCTATTTCCGACACGGCCATGCTTCCATCTACGCGGATGGGACAGCGGGTAGTGCGGATGGACAGGCCATTGCTGGTCTTTACCTTTAATTCCATATCCAGGACCTTATACCCAATTTGCTGCATCAGGTCGTGGTAGTCCATCACCTTCGCACACCAGATGTCGGCAGGCTGCAGGATCGAAAGCCATTCATCGGCGGTACGGGTAAGCAGGTGCGCAGCCAGCAGCCCTTTGATCTCGTCGCGGCGGTCGAACCATTCCGCTTTGTCGGTAAATACCTCGAGCGGAGGATACTGCAGCAGTCGCGCCAATTTCGGTATATCACCCATCGCCAGCGAGAGATAGCCTTCCCGGGTCTTATAAATACCATAGGGAGCGGGGATATATGCATTCCCATTGCTCACCTGGCTTCGTTCCGGCAGCTGCCGCCCGTCATTAAAGTGGCAGGTGAGCACCTCGAACTGGAAATCGAGCACCGCCTCCATCATGCTTACCTGGACAAGCGCGCTGCGACCTGAGACTCCTCTGCGATACAAGGCCGCGAGGAGACCCTGCGTAAGGTAGGTTCCGGCAAGGATATCGACGACGGACACGCCCATGGGCGTAGGCCGCTCGTTCCGGTTGTTGCTCAGCCAGGTAAGCCCGGAGAGCGCCTGTACCAGCAGGTCCTGACCCGGAAGATCCTTCCACGGGCCTTCTGCGCCATAGCCGCTGACTTCGCCATAGACGATATCCGGCTTGATGGCTTTCACTTTTTCGTAGTCCAGGCCTATGCGTTCCATGACACCCGGGCGGAAATTGTGCAGGACGATATCGGCTCGCCGGATTAGCTTCTTCACTTTCTCCAGGTCTTCGGCATTTTTGAGATCGGCCGCATAGCTTTGCTTGTTGCGGTTGATCGCATGAAAAATAGTAGACTCCCCCTCTATGCGGGTATCGGACACGTACAGCTGCCGGCAGATGTCGCCAGTACCCGGCCGTTCCACTTTTATCACCCGGGCGCCCATGTCCGCAAGACGAAGCCCGGCGGAAGGTCCTGAGAGGAACTGACTAAAATCGACGACGATGATATCCTGCAATAGATTCATGGACATTGGCTATTTTAATAATTCCATCACGATCCTTTCATTATCCTGTCCCAGCGAAGGGGCGGGCTTTGCGGAAAACAAGCGCTGACCGTCGATGCGTATGGGGCATCGGGTGGTCAGGAGGCTTTTACCCCGTACCGTCGTAACAGGTTGTTCCATCTCCAGTATCTTATATCCTTCGTGAGCCGTAAGCCGTTTCCAGTCCAGCACTTCCATGGCCCACATGTCTTCCGCATGCAGCCGCTCCAGCCAGTAAACGGTGGACTGAGCTGCCAGATGCCGGGAGAGCACGCCTTTGATCTCGTCACGATGGCTGAAGGCCTGTTCCTGGTCATAGGCCGCCAGGAGCTCCGAACCGATCGCCCGGGCCAGTTGGGGTATATTGACCATAGCGATGGCAAGATGTCCATCGGTCGTCGCATAGATGCCATAGGGGGCGCTCAGCAACGGGTTGCCATTGCTCAGCTCGCTACGCCGGGGCAGCTGGCCGCTGGTATGATAGGTGGTCAGGAATTCAAATTGAAAGTCCAGCAGCGATTCAAGCATAGAGATCTCTATCAGGGCGCCCTGGCCCGTTTTACCGCGGCGGACGAGGGCGGCAAGGATACCCTGTACAAGCTGGGCGCCGCAGAGGCTGTCGGCTATCGACAAGCCAAAGGGCATGGGATTGTCCGTCCCGTTACCGGTTGTATAAGCCAGTCCGCTTATCGACTGGAGCAGCAGGTCCTGGCCGGGGAGACTCTTCCAGGGTCCGGTATTGCCATAGCCGCTGATAGCGCCATAGATCATTTTCGGGTTGAGGGCCTGCACAGTGGGATAGCCGAGGCCCGCTGCTTCCATCACGCCGGGCCGGAAATTATGCGTCAGGACATCTGCCCGGGCTATCAGGCGCCGGATGACGGCCATGTCCTCCGGGGATTTAAGGTTAGCGGTGAAACTTTCCTTGTTGCGGTTGATAGTATGGAAGAGCAGGGAGTCGCCGTCGACCCAGAGGTTCTTTATCGAAAGGCGACGGCAGGCGTCACCCGTTTCCGGGCGTTCTATCTTGATGACACGGGCGCCCAGGTCGGCAAGCCGGAGGCCTGCGGAGGGACCCGAAAGGTATTGGCTGAATTCCAATACTGTCAACCCATGCAGTGGCAGTTCGTTCATACTTCTAGGTTAATGGGATTTCTCATAAGGCTTTCACGGTACAGTTGATCCAGGGCGGCAAGAGTAGAGCGGGCATCACGCTGCTTCAGCAGGAATTCACGGATAGGATCGCCGCCGTGGTCCTGGAAATACAGGTAGCCGTCGTAGCGCGGGCGCATATAGCCCCTTTCCATGGCAGGAAGTACGGAATAGAAATAGTTATGGGTAAGCCGGTTCGCCTTGTCGCTTGTCCAGGCCAGCAGATGTCCGGGCTGACCGCCATGCTCCACATAGAAAGTGGATTGCAGCGCCGGCGAGACCACCCATTCGGCAAAAAGGAGGGCCTCCCGGGGATGCTGGCTATGGGTCGACACCGCTAATCCCGTTCCACCGATAGTGCTTCGCAGGCGGCCGCGCGTCCCCATGTGGACAAGATCGGTATAGGTCAGGCGATGGCGGGCATAGCCGTCGCGGGAATAGTTGGAATAGCCATAGGCAAAAGGGCAGTACCAATAGTCGTCGGTGGTGGTCATGTATTCGGCCACGGCAATGGGGTTGGCATGGAAGAACTTTTCGTCCAGCTGCGAATAGAGTTCTTCCATGGTCTCGAGCGCCATCCTGCCGGTAGCCGCATCCACGACGGTCTCATCGCTCTGGAACGGTCGGGAGCCATGGGCTATGCAGAACATATAGAAGTTCATCAGCAGGTCTATAGGGATGGCGGGAAGGGCGAGCTTTTTCATCCCGGCTATCGCCAGCACTTCTTCCCAGGTCTCGGGTATGGCCAGGCCGGCCTTTGCAAGAAGGTCGGCGCGGCAACTGGCGACAGGAGTGGCAGCGTCGATGGCCAGCGCCCACTGATGACCGTCCAGGTGATAGCTGTGATGCGAGTAGCCCACAGAATTCTCCGCCTGCTCTTTCAGGTAGGCTGCAGGCAGGTGACTGTCCAGGGGAAGGACACAGCCAAGTGTCGCGGCCCTTCCTACCCAGGGATGGTCGATGATCAGGAGGTCGTATGCCTTCGTGAGCTCTTCGATGGGGTAATCGGCAAATTGCTGCAAAGTCCGCTTGTCCCAGGTAATGGTAACCCCCGGATGCAGCTCGGCGAAGCGCTGTGCGGCGGCAGCCAGCGGAGTGTAGCCGCGGCTGTGTCCCCAGGTGATCCCTTTTAAGTGTGTTTCGGGCATAGCAGTCGTTTAAGTTGTCGCTTTTTCTACCAGCAGCAAATGTTCGCAGACCATCACCAGTTCCCGGTGTTGGTTGGCTACTTCCACCGATTCGACCACGAGGCCGAAACCGGGCTTTTTATGATCCGTCTTGGATTTGATCTTTACTTCCGCGCGGATGGTGTCGCCGATATAAACGGGACGGATAAACCGGAGGCGGTCATAGCCATAGGTCATGGAGACTTCGTTAATGCTATCGGCAGTCAGGCCGATGGCGACACTAAAGATCAGGGTGCCGTGGGCGATACGATGTTTAAAAGGCTGAGTATTGCACCACTCTTCATCCATATGATGGGGGAAAAAATCGCCTGTCTGTCCGGCATGGAGAACGATATCCGTTTCCGTGATCGTGCGCCCGGAGGTTTGGCGGGCATGGCCAGGCTCGAACTCTTCGTAGTACTTCTTCATTTTTAGCAATCGTAATGTGTCCTTCGAACTAGGAAATGATTGAAAAATGAAGGTAGTGCCCCCCTATGCGGCGCGCAATGTCAGGTTTGACTATTTTGATGTACTATTTTACTATTTGAAGGATCGGCTGCTATTCGGACCGGTATGGCCCGAACCGGTTCTTTACAAGCAGTGTGTGAGTTGTATCGTTCAGAACGAATACATAAAACTCTTTGCCGCCGGGCATTACACGGATCACGATGTGCCCTTCCAGGCTTTTGGCCGAACGGGTGATCCAGGGACCCAGGGTAATTTGAGTTTGTGCCTGCATAAAAAGATAAAAAACATCCGGGGGATTCCAGGACGGCGTTCCTGTCGACAGGTGATGCGCCGTCTCCTGTCCAGGTTGGTCGCTACACCAGGTTTGTGCTACCACCACCTGAGGATGCAGGCTGCGCAGGAAATAGAAATTATTGGCATCCCGATTACCGTGGTGGTCGAGGGACATAGCGTCCACCTGGCCTATAGCGCTTACCATCGGGGTTTCGGTGTCCCTGCCTCCCGGCAGGTCATCCCCTTCCCTGCCCGTATTATC
>JAMFRX010000498.1 GCA_026224995.1 Puia dinghuensis | reverse complement strand
CCTATTGATGGCGTTGTACTGTTAACCGGTTGCGATAAAACAACACCCTCAACTGTGATGGGCGCTGCCAGTGTGGATCTGCCGACGCTGGTTGTTCCTGGCGGCCCCATGCTGAATGGGAAATTTCAGGGAAAGGATATCGGATCGGGCACGCATGTGTGGAAATTCGAGGAGGATCGTAAGACGGGGCAGCTGTCCGATGCGGAATATCTGCAGGCAGAAAGCTGTATGTCGCGTAGTGCCGGCCATTGCATGACGATGGGTACGGCGAGCACGATGGCCTGTATGGTAGAATCGCTGGGGCTGACCCTGCCCGGCGCCGCGGCGATACCGGCGGTCGATTCCCGGAAGAAGGTGCTGGCGCAGCTCTCCGGGCGGCGTATCGTGGAGATGGTAAAGGAGGACCTGAAGCTGTCCCGGATATTGACACGTACGGCCTTTGAGAATGCCATAAAGGTCAATGCTGCGGTCGGCGGGAGCACCAATTTGATCATTCATCTGACTGCTATTGCCGGGCGGATAGGCGTTCCCCTGGAACTGGCGGACTTCGACCGGCTGGGCAGCGGGATCCCCTTGTTGCTGAATCTCATGCCTTCCGGTAAATTTTTGATGGAAGACTTTTATTATGCGGGCGGGTTGCCGGTGATCCTGAATGAGCTGCAAGGGCAGCTTGATATGGAAGCTTTAACCGTCAATGGCCTGACCCATGGTGAAAATATAAAAGGGCGGGAGACCTGCTACAACAGGGAGGTCATCGCCGCTTATGCCGAGCCCCTTCTCCCTCATGCCGGCATTGCGGTGCTGAAGGGCAATCTGGCTGCCGACGGCGCGGTCATCAAGCCGTCTGCCGCGACCCCGGCGTTGATGCAACATCGCGGGCGGGCCGTCGTTTTCGAAGATATCGAGGACTATCATCGCCGGGTAGACGATCCCGGGCTGGAGATCGATGCCTCCAGTATCATGGTGCTCAAGAATGTAGGCCCTGTAGGGTATCCCGGCATGCCGGAGGTGGGCAATATGACGCTGCCGAAGAAATTGCTGGAGCAGGGCGTAATGGATATGGTACGGATCTCCGATGGCCGGATGAGCGGCACGGCTTATGGGACGGTGGTCCTGCATGTGTCGCCGGAGGCCGCCATTGGCGGGGTGCTGGCGTTGGTGCGGAATGGGGATTGGATAGAGCTCGATGTGGAGGCGCGGCGGCTGCACCTGGATGTGGCGGAGGAGGAGCTGGGAAGGCGGAGGCGCGAGTGGGTGGCGCCGGCGGTGCCGGGAACGGACAGAGGCTATGTCCACCTGTACCGTGGACATGTGCAGCAGGCTCATCTGGGGGCCGATCTTGATTTTCTGCGGGGTGGATCCGGGTCGGATGTGAGCCGGGATTCGCATTAACGGGCGGGCTGGGGGACTAACGGGCGGCCGGACCGCCAAGCCTATGGCCGGCCAGATAAATAAACGACGCTATGCACCTACTGCTTGTTCTCATAGGCATCCTGCTTCTTGTCCTCCTGATCTCCTGGGGGAAGGTAAATGCTTTTCTGGCCTTTCTCGTCGTCTCCATCGTCACAGGGATCATGCTGGGTATTCCCCTGGACAAGATCGCCGGATCGGTATATAAGGGTATCGGGGATACGCTGGGGCAGCTGGCCATCGTGATCGTGCTGGGGGCCATGCTGGGCAAGATCGTGGCCGAGAGCGGCGCGGCGCAGCGGATCGCCACGACCATGATGAATATCTTCGGCGTGAAGTACATTCAATGGGCGCTGATGGTCACGGGATTCATTATCGGCATCCCGCTTTTTTACAATGTGGGATTCGTGCTGATGGTACCCTTGATCTTTTCGGTCGTCTACAAATACAAGCTGCCGGCTGTGTACATCGGTCTGCCGATGCTGGCTGCCTTGTCGGTGACGCATGGTTTCCTGCCGCCGCATCCGTCCCCGGCCGCGCTGGTGACACAATTCCACGCCAATATGGGCAAGACCCTGCTGTACGGGATGACGATCGCGGTTCCGGCCATCATCCTGGCCGGGCCCGTGTTCTCCAGGACGCTCAAGCATATCGTCTCTTCTCCTTTGGAGGGGCTGGTGGCCGCAGAAAAGCCGGAGGCGCAGCTGCCGGGTATCGGCAACAGTCTGCTTTCCAGCCTGCTTCCGGTGCTGTTGCTGATGCTGACCACGGTGCTATCCCTGGTGCTGACGGTACAGGGCAAGTGGGGGCCTGTATTGCAATTCTTTGGGGATCCCAGCATCATCCTGCTGCTGGCCATTGCGTTCGCCACCTATACGCTTGGCGTCCGGGGCGGGATGTCGATCCCCAGGATCATGCATATTTATGAGGACGCGGTCAAGGACGTGGCTGTCATCCTGCTGATCGTAGCGGGGGCGGGCGCTTTGAAAGAGGTCTTTTCCGCCAGTGGCGTCAGCAAGGAGATCGCGGCGGCCCTGCAGGGCTGGCCCATCCATCCCCTGGTGCTGGGCTGGCTGATGGCGGCTATTATCCGGGTCTGCCTGGGTTCGGCCACCGTGGCGGGCCTGACGGCCGCGGGCATTATCCTGCCGCTGATGACCCGGCTGCATGTAGATCCCAACCTGATGGTGCTGGCCGTAGGGGCAGGCAGCCTGATGTTCTCGCACGTCAACGACAGCGGTTTCTGGCTGTTCAAAGAATACTTTAATCTCTCCATCAAGGACACGATCCGAAGCTGGTCTTTGATGGAAACCATCGTGTCGTTGGTGGGGCTAGGGGGGGTTTTATTCCTAAATTACTTAATGGTTTTACTATAATATTATCTAAAAAATATATATTATTGCAGGCGTAACCCAAAACCTGTCTATTTTGGAACCCATTACCAAAGATATCCTGAAAAACGAGCTACATGCAGGACGCCGGCCGGCCGTCGAGCTTTTGTACAACCGGTATGGTGGAATGTTATTTAGCTATATCTTACAATTCGTCCCTGATAAGTCGGAAGCCGGAACATTACTGATCGATATTTTTGCCCGTCTGGCTCCGCAGCTTCAGGAGGCATTCGACTCTAGCTTAAGCGTTTATTGCTGGCTGCAGATAGAATCCAGGAAGATCTTGCTGGCTTATCTTAGCGATAAGGGCAATGACCAGAAGGGGGCGGCTCAACCTTTGACAGGCGGTTTGGACAAGCGGTATTACTCCAGGCTGCTGTCGGAAGCTTCACCAGAGCATCAGTGGATATTCCGGGAGCTGTTCATCCACGGACGGGACAAGGAGGAACTGGCCGCCAGCACGGGTAAAGATCTGGCTTATGTCAGCAGGATCTTGCGGGAATGCCTGTTCCTGATCAGAAAAAACCTTGGGTGAATATAGAACTGTACATACAAAGCGGAATTGTAGAAAGCTACGTGCTCGGGTTGGCTACTCCCATGGAGCGGGAGGAGTTCGAGGAGCTGATGCCACATTATCCCGAGCTAAGAGTGATCCTTTCGGACTTCGAGTATCAATTAGAGCTGTTTGCCATCGACAATGAGGAGCCGCCGCCGCCGGGACTCCGGGAGAAAATAGAGGCGCGTCTTCCTGAGACGCCGGCCGTGCGGCGGGGAAATGGCGGCAAAGGTCACTACCAGCGGCAGAGCGGAACCAGCTATCTTCATGTAGATGCGAGCTCCAATCATATCCGGGTGCATAAGATCTGGAAAACCCTGTTCATTGTCGTGTTTATCCTGGCCAAGATCCTGCTGGTAACGGCCATTTATTATTTTCTAGAGTACCGGCATGCGCGGGGTGATATCCGCCAGTTGCAGGAGCAGCGGGCCGTGAATGAAGAGGGAAAGCAAAATTAAATTTTGGGTATTCGGTTTTGGACATTAATTTTGGGCCGCAATGAAACAAAACATGCAACATCATCACCATCATTTCTTACCTCAGGGGTAGGCCGGTGATGTTTTGTATAAAGCATAAACTATTAAAAGGCTTACCTCAGGGTAAGCCTTCTTATTTTAATGCGGGCGATAGGCCCGCAGGGGGACACAATTTTAAGGCGGGCGAGGCCCAAAAGGACATACTATGAACAGATTAAAGATCGCTATTCAGAAGTCGGGCCGGTTGTATGACGATAGTGTCAGGCTTTTGAAAGATTGCGGCATCGACCTGAAGAACGGGGTCAACAAGCTGAAGGCGGAATGTGATAATTTTCCGATGGAGATCTATTTCCTGCGTGACGACGATATTCCGCAATACGTGGAAGATGCGGTTGCCGATGTAGGCATTGTCGGCGAGAATGTCTTTTACGAGAAGAACAAGCGGGCGGAGATCGTCGAGCAGCTGGGCTTCGGTAAATGCCGGCTTTCGGTTGCCGTTGGCCGTGGCGAGCATTACGAAGGGGTGGAGTATCTCAATGGCAAGCGGATAGCCACTACCTATCCTCTTTTGGTGCAGCGCTTCCTGGACAAGAATGGGGTGCGGGCGGAGATACAGGAGATCAGCGGATCGGTGGAGATCGCTCCCGGCATCGGTTTGGCGGATGCGATCGTCGACCTGGTGAGCAGCGGGAGCACGTTGTTCATGAATGGGCTTAAGGAGGTGGAGACGGTGCTGAAGTCGCAGGCGATCCTTATCCGTAATGAGTCGCTGGGGGTGGAACAGCAGCAGCTGCTGGAGAAATTCCTATTCCGTATCCGGGCCGTCAAGAAGGCGCGCAACAACAAATATGTTTTGCTGAATGCGCCTAATGACAAGCTGAAGGAGATCATTGCGTTGTTGCCTGGCATGAAGAGCCCTACGGTGCTGCCGCTTGCGGAGGCGGGCTGGAGCAGCGTTCACAGCGTGCTAAGCGAGAGTGATTTCTGGGAGATCATTGAAAAGCTCACGGCTGCCGGCGCCCAGGGTATCCTGGTCGTGCCTATAGAAAAAATGGTTATCTGATGGAAATTATAGATATACAAGCCGCTGTCACGCCGCCTGCCGGCGGGTGGCTGCGCCGGCCGGTGATCGACAACCGGCGGCTGGAGGAGACCGTGTCGGCCATTATAGCGGAGGTGCGGAAGGGCGGGGATGCCGCGGTGCGGAAGTATACGCTGCAATTTGATGGATCGGCGCCGGAAGTGTTGGAATTCGGCAGGGAGGAGATAGCGGCTGGCGCCGGGCTGGTCGATGAGGAGTTGAAGGCGGCGATCCGGATGGCGGCGGAACATATATATGCCTTTCACCGGAGCCAGCAGCGGAGGGAGGAAGCCGTGGAAACGATGCCGGGCGTGCGGTGCTGGCGTAAGCCGGTGGCTATCGAAAAGGTAGGGTTGTATATACCCGGGGGCACCGCTCCGTTGTTCTCGACTTTGTTGATGCTGGCTATTCCTGCCAGGCTCGCCGGCTGCCGCGAGATCGTGCTTTGTTCGCCACCTGATGTGCAGGGGCGGCTGCATCCCGCTATCCTCTATGCCGCGGAGCTGGTTGGAGTGACGCGGATCTTCAGGGTGGGCGGGGTGCAGGCGATTGCGGCGATGGCTTATGGTACGGAGACCATTCCGGCGGTGTATAAGCTTTTCGGCCCCGGGAATCAATATGTCACCTGCGCCAAGATGTTGGTGCAGCGGGAAGGTATAGCGATCGACATGCCTGCAGGGCCGAGCGAGGTAGCGGTCTACGCGGATGAGACGGCCGATCCCGCCTTCGTGGCGGCCGACCTGCTGTCGCAGGCGGAGCATGGGGTGGACAGTCAGGTGGTGCTGGTGAGCACGTCGGCGGCCGTCGTAGCGCCGGTGCTTGCGGAAGTGGAGCGGCAGGTTGCGACCCTGCCGAGGGCGGTGATCGCCCGCAAGGCGTTGGAGAATAGCCGGGCCTTTATCGTTCGGGATGAGCGCCAGGCCATGGATCTGCTGAACGACTATGCCCCCGAGCATCTGATCCTTGCGTGCAGGGAGCCTATGTCGATGGCGGATAATGTTATCAATGCCGGAAGTGTCTTCCTGGGCCACTATTCACCGGAGAGCGTGGGGGACTATGCCAGCGGCACCAACCATGTGCTGCCTACCAATGGCCATGCCCGGGCCTATAGCGGCGTCAGTCTGGACAGCTTCGTAAAGAAGATCACTTTTCAGGAGCTGACCAGGGAGGGGTTGCATGGGATCGGGGATACGGTGCGGCTGATGGCTGCCGCCGAGGGGTTGGAAGCGCATGCACGTGCTGTTGGGGTGCGCATGGACGCGAACAAATAACACAACTTATGTTCAACTTAGATAAGCTTTTACGCGACAACATCCGGGCGCTGGTGCCGTATTCCTCGGCCCGCGACGAATTCCAGGGGGAGGCGAAGGTCTTTATCGACGCCAACGAGAACAGCCTGGGATCACCTTTAACGAGATGGTATAACCGCTATCCGGATCCACACCAGTGGAAGGTCAAAGAGGCCGTCGGCAAGATCAAGGGAATAGGCCCCGAACATATCTTCATGGGCAATGGCAGCGATGAATGTATCGATCTCCTGTACCGGGCCTTTTGTGTTCCGGGAAAGGATAACGTCATCATCAACCCGCCGACCTATGGCATGTACGAGGTGAGCGCACACATAAATGATGTGGAAGTCCGGCGTGCCGTGTTGCTGGATGATTTTCAGCTGGACCTCGTGCACCTGGAGACATTGGTAGACGAGCATACCAAGCTGATCTGGATCTGCAGCCCCAACAATCCGACGGCGAACTCGATGAAGCGCCAGGATATCGAAGTCATCCTGAATAATTTCCCCGGGCTGGTGGTCATCGACGAGGCCTATATCAATTTCTCCAGGCACCGGAGCTTTATCCAGGAGCTGAGCGACTATCCCAACTTAGTGGTGCTGCAGACGATGAGCAAGGCCTGGGGGTTGGCGGGGCTTCGTGTCGGTATGGCTTTTGCAAGCGAAGCTATCATAGAAGTGTACAACAAGGTAAAACCTCCTTATAATATCAGCCAGGCCACGCAGGAACTGGCGTTGAAGGCGCTGGACGAAGTGGGCCAGGTGAACGACATGATCCGTTCGCTGGTGGAGCTGCGGGAGCGGCTGAGCCTGGAGCTTAGCGCGTTGCCGGTGGTGATCACGGTATATCCCAGCGATGCTAATTTCCTGTTGGTAAAGACGGAAAATGCACGGGGGATCTATGAGCATTTGCTTCGGGAGGGTATTGTGGTTCGCGATCGCAGCAAGGTAGAGCTTTGCGAGGGTTGTCTGCGCATCACTGTGGGGACGGAAAAGGAGAATGCGGATCTGCTAAAATCGTTGAGCGCCTATGAGCCAAAGGCTCATCGGCCGTCAGGCCAGACATAAGCGGTTTCACGCCGAGGGCTACTTTGCAGGACAGGCCCGAGGCGTGAAACACCGTGGCCTAAGGAAAAATTTAGTGGTGGCCGGGGTGGATATTTCGATTAAATTACAGCTTGTTAATACATCATTCCATGCAACAATTAAGAGATAACCAAACGAAGCGCATTTTGCGCAAGTCCATTTATGGTATAACAGGATTGTGTCTGGCCGGGCTGATAGCCTGTGCAGGCGGCGGTGGCGTTATCCCAAGTGCTGGTGGCCCCAAAAAGCCTGTAAAGCCAACGCCTGCCGAGAGCCAGCTTAAATTGCCGGCGGGCTTTACCGCCACGACGGTAGTGGAGAATTTCGGCCGGACGCGCCATCTGGCGGTTGCTCCCAATGGAGCGATCTTTGTGAAGCTAGCCAAGCTGAAAGACGGGAAAGGCATTTACCGGCTACAGGATACCGACGGGGACGGGAAGGCGGACAAGATCACCGGGTTCGGCAGCTTTCCGGGAACCGGGATGGCGATCCGGGACGGCTATCTGTATGCTTCTTCCGATGAAGAGGTCTTTCGTTATAAATTAGATGGGGACAACAATGTAGTCAACCCTGATCAGCCGCAGCGGATCGTCACGGGGCTGCTGTCAAGGCATGAGCATGAGCCCAAGGCCATCACGCTGGACTATAGCGGCAACCTGTATGTGAACATAGGCGCCTATTCGAATGCCTGTCAGCTGGTGGACAGGACCAAGGGCTCGCCCGGGCAGATGCCCTGTCCCATCCTGGATTCCGCGGGTGGTATCTGGCAGTTCAAGGCCGACCAGACCGACCAGACCTATGGGGATGACCGGCGGTATGCCACGGGACTGCGGAATGTAGTGGGCTTCGACTGGAACAAGACTACCAATACGTTATTTGTGATGCAGCATGGCCGTGACCAGCTGCATGATCTCTTCCCTCAATACTGGGATACCAAGCAAAGCGCCGAGCTACCGGCCGAGTGCATGTATGAGCTGCACAAGGGTTCCAACTGCGGCTATCCTTATATTTTCTATGACGAGTTCCAGCACAAGCAGGTGCTTGGTCCGGAATACGGCGGCGATGGCAAGATGGATCCCAAGGAAAAGTACCAGGACCCTGTGGTTGCCTTCCCCGGTCATTTGGCCCCTGACGGTCTGCTCTTCTATACCGGCAGCCAGTTCCCCGAGAAGTACAGGAATGGGGCTTTCATCGCCTTTCATGGTTCGTGGAACCGTGCTCCGGAGCCGCAAGCGGGCTATTTTGTGGTCTTCCAACCATTTGCCGATGGTAAGCCCAGCGGTAAATGGGAGGTGTTCGCGGATAATTTCTCCGGTGGACCGGACAAGACGGCCTCCGGCAGGGTGGACTACCGGCCCTGCGGATTAGCGCAGGGGCCTGATGGTTCTTTGTATGTAACGGACGACACCAAGGGTACAATCTGGAAAATATCCTATAAGCATGGCTAAACAAAGTTTTATACTCTCGCTGACGGGAGGGTTGCTGGCCGGGGCCTTCCTGTTGCTATCGCATACGAATAAGCCGGCCGTATCTTTTCAGGCAGGGCTGCAGGCTTCTATCACGAGAGGCAAGCAAGTGTATCTGGAGCAGTGCCTGGCCTGCCACCAGGTGGATCTTGGCGGCGTGCAGGGCATGAACCCTTCGCTGGTCAAGGCGAAGTTCGTGCTCGGCGACAAGCCTACCCTGATCAAGATCGTTTTGAATGGATTGAGCGGGGTAGAGATCGATGGGGAATCGTATAATGGCGTGATGGCGCCGCATCCGGATCTCACTGACCTGCAGATCGCCGATGTGCTGACGTATGTCCGCAACAGCTTTGGGAACAAGGCAAGCGCGGTCACTGCGGCACAGGTGAAGGCGATCCGTGCGACAAATAAACCCAAGTGAGCCACAGGCTCACTGGCCGAAGGCCCATCATAAGCCCGTGCACCGGGGGATGGGTTAAATTTCAGCGAACCCATCCCCGGTGCATCATGCCATGAAGCGGATCTTGTTTATCGACAGGGATGGGACGCTGATAAAGGAGGCGCCGCCTACTTACCAGATCGATTCTTTCGAGAAATTGGTTTTTTATCCTGCCATGTTCGAATACATGGGGCGTATCGCCCGGGAGTTCGACTATGAGCTGCTGATGGTGACCAACCAGGACGGCCTGGGGACCCCTGGCTTCCCTGAGGATACCTTTTGGCCGGTGCAGAACTTTGTGATAGAAGCCCTGAAAGGGGAAGGCATCGTCTTCAGCGGTGTCTATATCGACAAGACTTTTCCAGCCGACAAGGCGCCGACACGGAAGCCCGGCACGGGGATGCTCACCCACTATATCGGGAACGCGGACTATGATCTGGCGAACTCGTTTGTCATCGGCGACCGGATCACCGATGTACAGCTGGCAAAGAATTTAGGGTGCAAGGCCATCTGGCTGAACAATGACGCTTCGCTGGGCGGGGCTGAGGTGAGTGATTCCCGTGTTGCGCTGGAGGGCAGCATTGCGCTGGAGACGCCGGACTGGAGCAAGATCTATGAATTCCTGAAGCTTGGGTTGCGGCGTGTCGTTCATGAGCGCAATACCAGCGAGACGCGGATCCATATAGATCTGAATGTCGACGGAAGCGGCAAGGCGGGTATCGTCACCGGGCTGGGGTTCTTCGACCATATGCTGGAGCAGATCGCCCGGCATGGCAAGATGGACCTTGGCATTCGTGTGGAGGGCGACCTGCATATCGATGAGCATCATACGATCGAAGATACGGGTATCGCCCTGGGAGAGGCTTTCGCCAGGGCGCTGGCCGATAAACGCGGGATGGAGCGTTATGGCTTCGCGCTGCCGATGGATGAGGCAGATGCCAAAGTTTTGATCGACTTCGGGGGTCGCAACTGGCTGATCTGGAATGCGGAGTTCCGGCGGGAGAAGATCGGCGAGATGCCGACGGAGATGTTCTTCCACTTCTTTAAATCCTTTAGTGATGGCGCGCGTTGCAATCTCAATATAGAGTGCAAGGGTGAGAACGAGCATCACAAGATCGAGGCCATCTTCAAGGCTTTTGCGAAGGCGATACGCATGGCGGTGAAGCGGGATCCGCTTAGTAACTATTTGCCGAGCACCAAGGGGGTGCTGTAGGGGGCTGGCCTCGCAGGGCGGGCGACCATCAGACCCTGAAAAATATCTTTTTCTTATAGAGGAAATAGCACAATCCCCATTCCAGGGCGAAGACGCAGCAGGAGGTGATGATGTTTGCCAGCATCACCGGGAAGTGTGCGGGCAGCATCAGCCCATTGGTGATGGCGCCGACATATTGCGTGAACCAGCGGTCGCCGACTATTTCGAAGAACAGATAGATAAATATGGAGTTCATGCCGACGATGGTGAAGAATTCTAATTTCCGACGATGATCGCGAACATCGATCCACCAATAGCAGAGGGCGAGAATGAGCAGGCTATAGCCCAGCGAGACGAGGGTGAATGAGCTGGTGGCGATGCGTTTGATGATCGGTGTCAGGCCGGCTGCGTCCATGGCGTAGCCGAGGACCAGCGTCAGGATGCCCCATTGCAATAAGTAGCGGACCTTAATGGCGGCGGGAGGGAAATTGGCCGGGGCGGTAGCCGTGGCTGTTGGGGCGGACGAACCGAGCAGCAGCTTTCCTGCCAGGACGCCGCCGATGGTATGTACGGCGGTCGGGATGCAATTGATGGCCACCCAGCCTCCGGCGTTGATCTTGTTCATAAGCAGCAGGTCGACATAGTTTCCGAAGTTGTGCTGGTCGGTGAAGGGCTGATCGAAGTTAGGGACATGGGTGAACCGATATAGGACTTCAGTAAGCAGGAGCAGGCCAACGCAGGTAGCAATCTGGGCGGCAACGGACCAGCGGAAGATCAGGAAGGCCAGCAGGCAGGTGAAGGATAGCTGGGTCAGTACATCCCAGAGCTCGAAGGACAGGCCGCCGGGCCGGACGGCATAGTCCAGCACACCCCAGAAGAAGAGCCAGCCGGAGCGTTTCAGCGCCTTGCGGAAGGAATAGGCCCAGGTCTTTCCTTCCTGTTGTTGCCGGTGGAGCGAGAAAGCCATGGCGGCGCCTGCCATGAACATGAAGGCGGGCTGAACCAGGTCCCAGGCGTGCAGGCCATGCCAGGGATGATGGGAGAACTGCAGGAGGAGGCCATGCAGGGGCGTGTTTTCCGTAGCGGTCGTCAGGTGATCGTAGAGGTTGGTAGACTCGAGGGCCAACAGGACCATGATCAGTCCGCGCATGAAATCCAGGGAAAGCAGGCGGGGAGCGCGTTGTGATGAAGCTGGTGGTGCTGCCGTGGATGCGGAAGATGACGAAGGGGGATGGATGATAGCTGCCATAAGGATGCAATATAGGGGTTGTTAAAGTGTTTGAAGAAGCTGATAGCCTTCTGGCCAGTCGCCGAGGCCGGAGTCGCCATTGATGTGGCCGAGGTTGCCCAAGGCCAGGAAGCGGCTGCCCCATTGTCCGGCGAAATACTTCGCTCTTTCCAGGCTCACATAATTATCGTTAGAGCTGGCGACTACGATGGAGGGGAAGGGTAGTCGGTTAAGGGGCATGGGAGCGAAGCCGGTAGTACCAGGCGGATAGGAGGGGGCTTCCGTGTCGCTGGGGGCTACGAGAAAGGCGCCTTTGATAATTTTCTTATACCGGTCTGCCCAATACGCTATGGTTGCGCAGGCGAGGCTATGACCGATGAGGATGACCTGTTGGGGTGGAAATGGGGCGATAGTCTCCTGGAGGGTATGGATCCAATCGTCTTTATCGGGATAATCCCAGTCCTGCTGATGGATGCGTGTGAAGCCGTAAAGCTCTTCCCAGCGGGTCTGCCAATGGCGGGGGCCGGAGCTGTTGAGACCAGGCAAGACAAAGTAAAAGGTTGGTAACATGCCCTAAGTTAAAAAAATTTGGTGGAATCATTTTTACCTGCCATATTTGCCCTGCAATGAAAAATGTAATTAATCAGCAGTGGTGGTGGCATACGAACTCCGAACGGGGCAAGTAAGGCTATTATCATAGTTGTTACAATATATTGAGCCCCGATAACCGGGGCTTTTTTTATTTTGGGAACTGCGTTGCCAAGCCGGATAGGCCAGACATAAGCGAATTATGAAAAAAATTGAAGTTAAAACACATTGTAAGCGGTTACTCTCGGACATCTATACGCCGGTGAGCATCTACCTGCGATTGCGCGACCGGTTCCGTGACACCATTCTGCTGGAGAGCACGGATAGCCATGCGGCCGAGAACAGCTATTCTTTTATTTGCATCAATGCCATTGCCGGGATAGAGATCACCGACAAGAAAAGCATCGAGTTCAAGCTGCCGGGACAGCCGCCGGAGCGGGTGCAACTGGGGAATTTGGGTGACACGCCGGAGCTGCTATGGAAGTTTATGCAGCGGTTCGACTGTCCGCCGTCGCCGGAGAAGCATCTGCGGGCTGTTCAGGGGTTGTTCGGCTATACGACTTTCGATGCTGTGCAGCTTTTCGATACGATAAAGCTGAAGCCGAAATCGGACAGGCGCCCAAGTCAGGGGGGCGCCAACGGTCCGATGGAAGGGCAGACGTCGATACCATTGATGCGTTACCGGCTCTATCAGTATGTGATTGCCATCAATCATTTTCGTGACGAGCTGTATATCTGCGAGAACAAGGTTGCCGGTCTCGAAAGCGAATTGTCGGTGGTCGAGTCATTGATCCGGAGCAAGGATGTGCCGGTCTATCCTTTCCAGCCGGTGGGGGAAGAGACCTCGAACCTTACGGACGAGGAGTACAGGGAGATCGTCGCCAAAGGCATCAAGAGCTGTCTGCGTGGAGATGTCTTCCAGATCGTGCTGAGCCGGCGGTTTCAGCAGGGCTTTAGCGGTGATGAATTCAATGTATACCGGGCTTTGCGCAATATCAATCCTTCGCCGTATCTGTTCTTCTTTGATTATGGCGATTATAAGCTCATGGGGTCGTCACCCGAGGCGCAGATCCTGCTGAAAAATGGCGAGGCCATCCTGCATCCTATTGCGGGTACTTTCCGGCGGACGGGCGATGATGTCATCGACCGGGAGATGGCCGATAAATTACTGAAAGATGCGAAGGAGAATGCGGAGCATGTGATGCTGGTGGACCTGGCCCGGAATGATCTGAGCCGGACCTGCGATGACGTGCAGGTCGTGGCTTACCGGGATATCCAGTTCTACAGCCATGTGATCCACCTGGTGAGCGAAGTGAGGGGGAAGCTGAGGGCCGGCTATAATCCCTTTGGGTTGCTGGCAACCACCTTTCCTGCCGGCACGCTTAGCGGGGCGCCAAAGTTCAGGGCTATGGAGCTCATCGATGGCTATGAGCCTACGGCCAGGAGCTATTACGGCGGCTGCATCGGGTTCATGGGTTTTGACGGCAGCTGCGTCCATGCCATTATGATCCGCAGCCTGCTGAGCCGGAACAATACCCTGACCTATCAGGCGGGTGCGGGGGTAGTAGCTGCCAGCCAGCCGGAAAGTGAATTACAGGAGGTCAACAATAAACTGGGTGCGTTGAAATCAGCCATCCAATATGCATCGCAAATAACTAAATAAGCGCTTGTGGCACGTATTCTTGTTTTCGACAATTATGACTCTTTCACCTACAATCTTGTGCATCTGGTGGAGAAGATCACCGGGCAGAAGGTGGATGTGGTTCGCAACGATGGTATCCCTCTGGAAGAAGTAAGCCGCTATGACAAGATCATTCTTTCGCCGGGGCCTGGTATCCCTGTGGAGGCAGGTTTGCTGTTGCCGCTGATCAGGGAATATGCGGCGTCCAAGAGCATTTTGGGCGTTTGCCTCGGCCATCAGGCTATTGGCGAGGCGTTTGGCGGGCGGCTGGTCAACCTGAGCACGGTCTATCATGGGGTGGCGACACCGGTGAAGATCCTGAAGCCCGGGGAGCTGTTCGAGGGACTGCCGGAGACGCTGGAGGTGGGCCGCTATCATAGCTGGGTGGTGAGCGATGAAGGCTGGCCCGACGAGCTGGAAGTGACGGCCCGCGATGACAATGACTATATCATGGGGCTGCAGCACAGGAAATTCGATGTTCGAGGGGTTCAGTTCCATCCCGAGAGTGTATTGACACCGCAAGGGGAGCGGCTTTTGAAGAACTGGTTAAAAGCATAACAACAATGAAAAAGATCTTACAATATTTATTCGAGCATAAGAGCATGCCCCGGGAGCAGGCAAAAGACGTGCTGGTCCGGATCGCCCGCGGAGAATTCAACGAGAGCGAGCTGGCGGCTTTTATCACTGTCTTCCTCATGCGCAGCATCACCATCGACGAGCTGCAGGGTTTCCGGGACGCGCTGCTGGAGCTTTGTGTGCGCGTGGACCTGGATGGGCTGGAGACCATCGACATCGTCGGGACCGGCGGGGATGGGAAGAATACCTTTAACATTTCCACGCTTTCCTGTTTCATCGTGGCGGGGGCGGGACATAAGGTCGCGAAGCATGGTAACTATGGTGCTTCGACCATTAGCGGAGCCTCCAATGTCATGGAGCAGCTGGGCTATACCTTCAAGAACGACAAGGACAGGTTACGCAGGGAGGTCGACGAGGCGGGTATCTGTTTTCTGCATGCGCCATTGTTCCATCCGGCGCTGAAGACGGTAGGCCCTATCCGGAAGAACCTGGGTGTCAGGACGTTCTTCAATATGCTGGGACCCATGGTCAATCCGGCTTTTCCCACGACGCAGCTGGTGGGCGTTTACAATCTCGAGATGGCGCGCATTTACAATTACCTGCTACAGCAGAGCGGGGCGCGTTTCACCATTATTTACAGCCTGGACGGGTATGACGAGATCTCGCTTACGGGAGACACCAAGGTGATCACGAATACCGGGGAAAGGATCTTTACCCCGGAAGAATTAGGAAAGAGAATGGTAAATGCTACCGATATTTATGGTGGCAATACGGTAGAGGAGGCGGCGAAGCTGTTCGCCCGGATCCTGAAGGGGGAGGGCAGCTGGGCGCAATCCGCCGTGGTGCTGGCCAATGCCGCTATGGCGTTGCATGCCAGCGGAGGCTTTGGCGACTATGGCCAGGCCTATGCGGCGGCCGTGGAGAGCCTGGAAAGCGGCAAGGCGTATGGGACATTGGAAAAGTTAATAGCATTGCAATAATGAACATCCTGGAAAAAATAATAGCGCACAAGCGGATAGAAGTGGCGGCAAGCAAGGCGGCGGTGACGGTAGCGGAGCTGGAGAAGCGGCCGTTCTTTACCCGGCAGGTTTTATCTTTGAGGGCCAGTCTCACCGATCCGCGGAAGACGGGCATTATTGCCGAGTTCAAACGGCGGAGCCCTTCCAAGGGGGTGATCAATGACCGGAGCAGCGTTGTGGACGTGACGGAGGGGTATGTGAAAGCCGGCGCCAGCTGTCTGAGCGTGCTGACGGACCGGCAATTCTTCGGCGGAAGTGCGGAAGACCTTTTGGCGGCGCGGGTCAATGAGCTTCCCATCCTGCGAAAGGATTTCGTGATCGACGAATACCAGATCGTGGAAGCCCGGAGCATTGGGGCCGACGTCATCCTGCTCATCGCGGCCTGTCTGAAGCCGGCCGCCGTGCGGCGGCTGGCAGAGTTTGCCGCTTCCCTGGGGCTGGAAGTGCTGCTGGAGATACACAATGAAGAAGAGCTGGAGCATATCTGCGATGCCACGCCGATAGTGGGGGTGAACAACCGGGACTTGAAGACCTTTGCGGTCGACGTGGAAAGGAGCATCCGGCTAAGTAAAAATATACCTGCAGGAAAGCTGCTCGTTGCCGAGAGCGGCATCAACCGAGTGGAGACGATCTGGCATATGCAGGATGCCGGTTTTCATGGATTCCTGGTCGGCGAGCATTTTATGAAAGAGCAGGATCCGGCGATTGCCTTTGCCTCATTTGTTCAACAGTTAAAAAGGCGGCGGTAAGCTTATGAGAGTAAAAGTTTGCGGAATGACCGAGATCGATCAGGTCAGGCAGCTCGATGCCATGGGAGTGGATTTTGCGGGGTTTATCTTCTACCCCAAGAGCCCCCGGTATGTGGTGCGGCATCTGAGCGGAGATACGGTAAAAAAAGCCCGGTTGAGGCTGGGGAAAGTAGGTGTCTTCGTGAATGCGACCTATGACGAGGTGATGAAGCAGGTGGACGCCTATGGGTTGGACATGATCCAGCTGCATGGCGACGAGACGCCGAGGTTCTGCGAGCAGCTGGCCAACTATATCACCGTTGTAAAGGTCTTTCGGATGGGAGAGAACGATCCCATAGACTGGCTGATAAGGCCATACCAGGACTCCTGTGATATGTTCCTGTTCGACACCGAGGGGGTGGGATACGGCGGCACCGGGAAAAAGTTCAATTGGGAGACGCTCAAGCCCGCGCATATCGACAAGCTCTTTTTTTTAAGCGGCGGCATAGAGCCGGGAGATATGGAAAGGCTCAAGGTCTTCGAACGGGAGCCGGTAGCGCGCAAACTCTTCGCCATAGATATCAACAGCAAATTCGAGGTGAGTCCGGGTGTCAAGGACCTCAAGAAAGTGAGGGCTATGCTCGACGGCCTCAAGGGAAACAATAAATAGACAATGATAGTAAATCAAATAAACGTGAAAAGCATCAAATCGCCGAACGAGCGGGGCTATTACGGCAAATTTGGGGGGGCTTTCATCCCGGAGATGCTCTACCCCAATGTGGAGGAGCTGCGCACGCGCTACCTGGAGATCATGCATGAGGCGTCTTTTCAGAAGGAGTACCATTCGCTGCTGAAGGATTATGTCGGTCGTCCCAGTCCGTTGTATCTCGCCGCCCGGCTGAGCGCGAAATACAATACGGCCATCTATCTCAAGCGGGAAGATCTCAACCATACCGGGGCGCATAAGATCAACAATACCATTGGGCAGATATTGCTGGCGCAGCGGCTCGGCAAGCGGCGCATCATCGCCGAAACCGGGGCGGGCCAGCATGGCGTCGCCACGGCTACCGTATGCGCGCTCAAGGGTATTGAATGCATAGTCTACATGGGCGAGAAAGACATCGAGCGGCAGGCCCCGAATGTAGCGCGTATGAAGATGCTGGGGGCGAAGGTCGTACCGGCCGTCAGCGGCAGCAAGACGCTCAAGGATGCCACCAACGAGGCTATCCGGGATTGGATCAACAACCCCGTGGATACGCATTATATCATCGGCAGCGTGGTGGGGCCGCATCCCTATCCGGATATGGTCGCACGTTTTCAGAGCGTCATCAGCGAAGAGACCAGGGTGCAGCTCAAGGAGAAGACCGGTAGTGAGTTGCCTACGCATGTCATTGCCTGTGTAGGCGGGGGG